>NZ_CBDDRA010000019.1:0-124467 GCF_965232925.1 Tumidithrix helvetica PCC 7403 | reverse complement strand
TCAGAGTACTTGGAACATCATCGCAATCCATCAAATATGGATAATGACAACTGTATGCTGGAATAAGGGGACTTTCAGTCCCAGGCAAACCTATGCACTTCCAGTGCATAGTGGTTTAGTTATAGCTTCTTGATAGACATAAATTTATGAGCGCACAAAACTGGTCGGGAATTCTCAAACAATTAATGGAAAAGCGATCGCTTACTGCGGAACAAGCAGCGGCTTTGATGCAGGGGTGGCTAGATGAAGCGATCGCTCCCGAACTTTCAGGGGCAATTCTCACGGCAATACAATGGAAAGGAGTCGATGCGGTAGAACTAGCCGCGATCGCTGGGGTCCTGCAGGATTCTGCAGTGAGCGTTGGGGATATGTCAACGAGCAATCCTAACTACCTATTAGATACCTGTGGAACGGGTGGGGATGGGGCTGAGACCTTCAATATTTCGACAGCGGTGGCATTTGTGGCAGCGGCGGCAGATGTCCCTGTGGCAAAGCATGGCAATCGCGCAGTATCGAGTCGTTCGGGTTCTGCGGATGTGTTGGAAGCTCTGGGCATAAATCTGACAGCACCCACGGAAAAGATTCACGCGGCGATCGCAGCCGTAGGTATCACTTTCCTATTTGCGCCTCACTGGCATCCTGCCATGAAAGCCGTGGCGACGATTCGCCGCAGTTTGGGCATTCGCACTGTGTTTAATCTGATTGGTCCTTTGGTAAATCCGCTCAATCCATCGGCGCAGGTTTTGGGCGTTTACGATCGCCAACTCACCCATGTCGTGGCAGAAGCGTTACGCTTGCTCGGACGTCAAAGGGCAGTGGTACTCCACAGTCGAGAGGGTATGGATGAAGCAGGTTTAGGCGATATTACCGATATTTCCTTTTTGCAGGATGGAGTGGTGACGGAAGAAGCGATCGCGCCGCAAAGTTTTGGATTGGCTCATGCAGCGATCGCTTCCCTGAAAGGTGGAAACGTGCAAGAGAATGCCGAAATCTTACGCGCGGTTTTGCAAGGAAAGGGAACGCAAGCCCAGATGGATTGTGTTGCCCTCAATAGCGGACTGGCTTTGCGCGTGGCAGGTGTTGCGACAACATGGGCAGAGGGTGTAGAGAAGGCTGCAGCGATCGTGCATAGTGGTGCGGCATGGCAGAAAGTTGAGCATCTAGTGAAATTTTTGGCGTGAAATTCATAAGAGTTCGTTGGGGCTTGCGTTCTTACCAATACGCGATCGCCCAAGAGATTCTCTAAATTTATACCAATTTCAAGAGAAATTGGTATCACCATAGCTGTGCCATGAAGTACAGCATAATTCTAGCCTGTTATTTTTGTAGATATCGCGACTTTGTTGCTTTAGTGAATCTTTAACGAAACCCTTTTGCTTGGGTTGACTCAGTCCACACAAACAACTCGCCATCGGCATTGCCAGCGGCTAATCGGTGACCTTGAGGCTGCCATTGAAGACAGGTAATCTCTGCCTCTGAGTTTTCCAGTGCCTGAATCCAGTTTGTGGCATCTTGCCAGAGACTCACCCTGCCATCTTCCCCTGCTGAAGTTAATACAGCGGATTTGGGCTTAAAGGCTACTAAACCCACATTGCCAACATGCCCTTGAAGAATTTGACCCTCCCAGCCAATTTCAGGATCGGGATGTCGCCGCCACACCACAACTTCTGAGCCACTTGATGAAACCAAAAGCGAGGAGTCGTTCGGCACTTTTTTCTCTTTCCCTGAAGATTTTGCGGTTTCCGCAAAATTCGTCCAAGCAAAGGCGCGTACCTTACCGGGAAATCCCTGCATTCGCCAAGGAGAGTCATCAAAGCGATCTCCCAACCACTCAAACAAGACAACCAAGTTATCTAGGGTATTCGAGGCTAAATACCGACCTGACGGGTGCCAAGTCATCAGTCCTGTGGCAGTTGGTAACTCAAAGTCGATCGGATCTTCATACCAATCGTTTACCGACCACAGCTTAATGCCCTGATAGCCGCCGACAGTGAGCCAGTCACCGCTGGGATGCCAGTTGAGCGCGAGTACCGAAGACTGCTCAAAATTGACGGTTGTAATGATATCTTGGCGATCGGCGCTCCAAACTTGGACATATTTTCCAAATGTAAATGCAAACTCGGCACGAACGGGATGCCATACCAAGTGTTCGATCCACTGGTTTCCCTTGCCTCCTAAATCGCCGCGATCGATCGCTACCTGTTTCATGGCATTTGTTACATCCCATAGGAGGATCTTGCCGTCTTGACCCGCCGCCACCAACCAGCGACCATCGGCAGAAAAACTGAGGCAATCTACGGAACTATTCGTCTCTGATTGAAGCCTTGTCAGCTTATCGGCGGACTTAATGACATCGTCATACAGCACAATTTCACCTGCTGCGGTTGCCGCTGCCAAGATTTTGCCATTGGGCGTCCAAGCGATCGCGGTGACATATTCGCCCAAAGTGGTTTGCCAGAGAGGTTTGACGTTAAGAACAGGTTTTAAGCTAGGCATGCACGAAATCCTTGGGTAAGTTGGTCGCGGTCTAGGTTACGACCGATAAACACTAGCTGATTTTGGCGAATCTCATCAGGCTTCCACAGGCGATCGCGCGTGCCATCAAACTGCATATGTACGCCCTGAAATACAAAGCGATTTTCCGAGCCAGCCACGTCAATAATGCCTTTCATCCGAAAAATATCTCCCCCTTGGGTTTGCAGCAGTTCGTTGATCCAAGCTTGAAACTTGTAAGGATCGACTGCTCCGCGATCGAGAATGCTCACCGACAAAATAGACTCGTCGTGAATGTGATTGTGTTCGTGTTCTTCGCGCTGGTGTTCTTCGTGGTCATGCTCGTGGTCATGGTCATGATGCTCGTGGTCATGATGCTCGTGCTCCTCATGGCTATGCGTAGCCTCCCCCAAGAAATCAGGGGATTTTTCGAGAATGCGCTGCAAATCAAAGCCACCAACGCCTAAAAGCTTCTCCACCTTAGATTCTTCGGGCTGGGTCAGTTGGGTGCGGTAAATTTTTGCCAGCACATTCATGTGGTGAATTTTTGCCTCTAGCGCTTCTAGATCTTTGAGGGGAACCAAGTCTGTTTTATTTAGCAAAATTACATCCGCAAAGGCAATTTGTTCCAATGCCTCGCGATCGCCCCAGTGTTGTTGAATGTGCTTGGCATCGACGACGGTGACAACTGCATCGAGCATGACTTGCCTGTGAATATCTTCATCCACAAAAAAGGTTTGAATCACGGGGCCCGGATCGGCTAATCCCGTCGTCTCAATAATTAAATGGTCGAATTTATGGCGACGACGCATTAAATTCCCAATAATGCGGATCAGATCGCCTCTGACGGTGCAACAGATGCAGCCATTGTTCATCTCAAAAATTTCTTCGTCAGCGTTAATTACCAACTGTTGGTCGATCCCAATTTCACCAAACTCATTCACGATTACAGCAACTTTCTTACCATGTTCGGCCGTGAGAATATGATTGAGTAATGTCGTTTTCCCTGCACCTAAGTAGCCTGTTAAAACAGTTGCTGGCACTTGTTGGATGGTTGGTGTTGTCACGGGTGTTGGCATAGTTCAAGATTTAGGTTAAGGATTTGCGAAATGACAATTCTTTCCTCAATTTTAGGAGCTAAAACCAGTTATACATAAAGTTATATAAACTGGATGTATTCCTAAATTTACAAATGTCGATTTTAAACGTCGATAGCAGAACATGAGTGATTGGCTCGAACATACTGTCCAGATTGAAGTAAATCATCCCGTAGAGCGCATTTGGGCTTTATGGGCAAACATTGAAATGATGCCACGCTGGATGAAATGGATTCAGGCTGTGCATATTACCCCTGATAATCCTAGCCTGTCCAGTTGGGAACTTGGCTCGAATGGGTTTACCTTTACTTGGCGATCGCGCATTCTCAAACAGATTCCTAACCAGATCATTCAATGGGAGTCGATCGATGGTTTGCCCAATCGCGGAGCGATCAGATTTTATGGTCGCCCAGAAAGTACGATCGTAAAAATGACGATTTCCTATGCTATTCCCGGAATAATCGGTCCCTTGATGGATGATATCTTTCTCGGTCGTATGGTAGAGTCAACCCTAAAGGCAGATCTTGAGAGATTTCGTGATTACGCTGATAAAGTTACCAAATCAGGCTAGTTAACCTAAAAAACTAGCGAGTCCAGTCTTAATTTAAAAAGGTTGACTAGACTTTGTAACACTTAACATATTAAGATTTGAAACTGAAACAATTGTTAATCTCTGGAATAACTTACCGTGGGGATTTTTCGTCGCTTTGCAAAAGACATTGGTATCGACCTCGGTACAGCCAACACCCTGATCTATGTATCTGGTGAAGGTATCGTATTGCAGGAACCCTCTGTGGTTGCTATCGATCAAAGAGATAAGACGGTCTATGCTGTTGGTGACGAAGCCAACAAAATGATTGGTCGTACGCCCGGTGATATCGTTGCCGTAAGACCTCTGAAGGACGGCGTAATCGCCGACTTTGATTCAGCCGAGCAGATGTTGAAAGCTTTTATTAATAAGGTTAAACACGGCGTATTTAATCCTCGGATTGCGATCGGGATTCCTAGCGGTGTAACAGGCGTTGAGTGGCGTGCTGTGATGGATGCCGCCCGTAGAGCAGGTGCTAGCGAAGTTTATCCGATTGACGAACCTGTTGCTGCCGCGATCGGGGCAGGCTTACCCGTTACCGAAGCAACGGGCAACATGATTATTGACATTGGTGGCGGTACGACCGAAGTCGCCGTCATGAGTTTGCAAGGTATCGTACTGAGCGAATCGGTACGGGTGGCTGGAGACGAACTCAGCGAAGCGATTATGAACTACATGAAAAAGGTGCATAACCTCGTTGTGGGCGAACGCACATCCGAAGAAATTAAAATCAAAATTGGTTCAGCTTACCCCACGACTGAAGAAGCTTCCATGGAAGTTAGAGGCTTACATATGCTTTCTGGACTGCCTCGCACGGTTACGGTAAAAGCAACCGAAATTCGCGAGAGTATGTCAGAGCCTTTGTCAGTGATTGTCGAAGCTGTAAAACGTACCTTAGAACGCACACCCCCTGAACTTGCGGCTGACATTATCGATCGCGGCATTATGCTCGCAGGTGGTGGTGCATTGCTCAACGGCATCGATACGTTGATTAGCCATGAAACTGGAATCGTCACCCACATTGCCCCTGCCCCCCTAAATTGCGTGGTGATTGGAGCAGGAAAAGTCTTAGAAGATTATAAGAACCTCGGTCGCGTGTTAACCAGTCGCATGAAAAATTTCTAGGTTGCTAGTACATGGAATCAATACGTCGTTGGTGGGGACGCTACAGTCTACAAACTGCTTTAGTAACTGGTGGGCTGGTCATATCATGGGTAATGCGTCAAACCAATGGCGTAGTTCTCATGGAGACTTATCAGTTTGTTAGTCGTCCATTTCAAGCACTGCACTCTAGCCAAGAGTTGCTCTCAGATGCCCAAACGCGGGAGTTGCGCTATCGGCTGACTGAGCTAGAAACACAAAACCAAAACCTACAAAAGCTTTTAGGGTCAAAACCTAATTACTCCGACGCGGGAAGTTGGGCGATGGTGATTGGTCGCAGTGCTGACTCTTGGTGGAATCAAGTGATTATTGCCAAGGGTAGCAGCGATGGTATTCAAAAAGGTGCGATCGCGGTAGGTCCCGGTGGTCTAGTCGGTCGCGTTACGGATGTCTCGCCCCATAGCAGTCGGGTATTACTGATTAGCGACCCCAGCAGTCAAGTGGGTGTGGTCGTAAGCCGCAGTCGCTATATGGGTATGTTGCGCGGACAAACCCAGACTACAGCCTCTTTGGAATTTTTTGAACGCGACCCCGATGTCAAGCCCGGCGACATTGTCTTAACTTCGCAGTTTAGTACTTTATTTCCAGCGGGAATTCCTGTAGGCAGAGTTTTGTCTGTCAACCTAGACAAGCAGCCAGCTCCAGAAGCAACGGTAGAATTTTCGGTACCCATTGGTTTATTGGAATTTGTGAAGGTCTATCCATTTACAGAGCATAAGTAGGGGTAAAGCACTCAGCGATTCATCTCTTTACGATATATAGATTAGTATTCTGAATGCTCTGCTTTTTCCCATACAGTTTTCTATGCCTTGACCTATGCCCAGCCAACAAAACTCTTGGTCTCCTAAATTAGTAGGCGCACTAGTTACTTTTGGTTCGTTGGCGCTTTGTATTTTGGCATTGCCGACCCGATTTCCAGGGATGACTCTCATGGATCTAAGCCCAAACTGGCTGCTGATCTGGCTCGTGGCATGGAGTATCAATCGTCCAGTGCTGTTAGCAGTGATGACAGGTACAGCCCTAGGCTTTTTACAGGATGCTATGACTATCCCCAGCGATGTCACGATTGCCCCAACCCATGCCTTGGGTATGGCGATCGCAGGTGGACTGACGGCATTACTCCAAAAGCAACGCTACATGCAAGAGGACTTTATCTCGATCGCGTTTATTGTATTTGGCATGGCAGTGGTAGTAGAAACCGCGATCGCCGTGCAACTGACTCTGATGGGCGCTGATGTCAATAAAGTTTGGTTACTGCACCAACGAATTGCACTAGGTTCAGCCATTCTCAGTAGCTTGTGGTCGCCTGTTTTGCATTTGCCCCTAAGCCGCTGGTGGCGATCGCAAGAGAAGGTCGAAGATTAAGCCCCAAAATTAAGCCCAGAAATTAAGCTTAAAGATGACATGCTGAAACAGCAAATTCACCTCAAAGAATACACAGCCGCCTATTTAGAACAGGGGGAAGGGTTTCCGATTATTTTTCTCCATGGATTTTTAGGAGAAAGTAGTAATTGGTTGCCCTTGATGGCGTCATTACAAGCACAAGCTCCAAGTAAATTTTGGTACATTGCGCTCGATCTACTGGGTTTTGGCAGTTCATCAAAGCCACGATTGAAATATGTGGTCGATAATCAGGTGGACTTTTTCACAGAGTTTATTACTGCCATGGGGATAGAGAAATTTGCCTTGGTCGGGCATTCCTATGGGGGGTGGGTGACGGCTGCCTACGCGATCGCCCATGCTTCAGAAGCTTCTACATTTTTAGAGAACATCACTCTGATCGCTCCCGCAGGTATCAGGGATGACAGCTTTGTGGGACGATATCAGCACCTCAGACCGTTACTTTGGGATACAAAGTTGGTAGATCTGGTGCTGGCGGCGATCGCCCCGATCGCTAACCTTGTCGGCAAACAAAAGCAATTTGCGACCGTTCAGATGGCGCGGCGAGAACTGATGCAGCAGCCAGTTGCGAGATCCTTCTTGGTCGATCGCTGGCGACCCGAAGATGCGATCGATACGGTAGAGACCAAAATTCACAAAATCAATGTGCCAACGCTAGTAATTGCTGGACAGCAGGATGACACCATTCCTTTGTGGCATTGTCAGACCTATGCAGAGCGAATTCCCAAAGCGAAGTTGGAAGTCTTCTCTGAGGCGGGTCATGACTTAATTCAGACCCATCGCGAAGCGATCGCGCAACTGCTTGCCGCTCATTACTCAGGATTGTGAATTAATCGCTCCGACTTCTTACCACTACAAGTCTGAACGGAGTTCGGCGAGTGATGTCGAATTGAGTCGAAGCAATTTAGCAATCGGCTTACGGAGGAAAACGTCTTCTAGTAGAGAGGACAAGGCGATCGTCGAAATCTTCAGTGATTTCGAGAGGGTCTTGAGGGGCGATTAAAGATGCATTTAATTCGGTTTTAAACGTTTTTGCTAGTTGGTCGATATGGTAGCAAGTTCTGAGATGCTTTCCCGCTAGGCAATCACAAGAGAGCGAGCCAGCCAATAAGTTAAGGGTATAGATATTGCCCGTACTCCCTAGGGTTGACCAAGTGCGAGGTGTAACTTGGGTGAATTTCAGTTTTGTTTGTAAAGCTGTCATAGACCGACTGTTTCTCCCTATCAAAATAGAATTTATCCAAATTTCATTGCAGGAATTGTCTGGAATCCCAGAGCCGATTTTTATCAAAAATGCTCTCACAGCAAGGCTTTTGTGTTGGTGGGTTGCTTGTATTGTGCGCTTTGTTTTTGATGTTTGATTATTGTACATTAATCAAAAAAATTAGCAAGCATTAATTTTGAAAGATTTGGTTTGCGGTGAATTTCGATCTACTTGGCAAATTACGATCGCTAGGCATACAATTCTGTTGCGATGAGGTTGCTAGGATACTTCTGTGCAGAATCTCTCAAATCTAGACGGCTCAGCCTAAATACACCTTGAAACACGCTCAAAAATACCCTTGATCTCTTCACCCTCACCTATCAAAATTCTGGCTTTGTTGAGTGGCGCGATCGCTACGAGCATCGCGATCGCTGGTATATACCTACCCGAAGAACGACTGATTTTACCCAGCTTAGCGATCGCTTCGGTGATGGTACTGCTGGTTTTAGTGCCTACAATCCAACGAGCCTTGATTCACTCTCCTTTGGGCAAACATTGGGATGTGACCCTGGCTGTTATTTTAGGGGGCACAATTCTCTGGATCGGTGGGCATGTTACTGAGTTGGATAATGCGTTTTGGATTTGGTTCAATAGTTTGAGGTGGGATGCCTTGGGCGCAGTCGGGCAAATTTTGATCGCAATTTTGGCAGTTTGGGTGGCATGGCGACAAAATGAAATTTCTGAAAAGCTTACGGGGCAGCAAAATGTAATTACCCAGCAGCAAACCATTGACGCTTATTTTCAGGGGATTTCAGACCTCGTCCTCGATCCGCAGGGTCAGTTAGAAGACTGGCCGCTAGAACGCGCGATCGCGAAATCACGAACTGCCGCGTTGATGGGTGGCTCTGACCCCGAAGGTAGGGCAAAAATCATCCGTTTTTTATCGAGTGCAAACCTGCTCACTCCACTCAAACGCGATGGACTGTTGGGGAGAGCGATTTTAGATGGGTCGGGCGGCTATGTGGTGGACTTGGCGTATGGCGTGCGGGTGATCAGTCTTGGTATGATGCTAGCGGGCAAAGATATGAGCGGTACGGATCTGCGCGGCTCTGATTTTAGCGGTGCTAACTTGATTAAAGCTAACTTTAGTGGATGCAATTTGACCGAGACCAACTTTAGTGGGGCAGTGTTGGCAAAAACTAATTTGCGAAACTGCGATCTGAGTAAGGTGAGATTGTTTTATGGCAGTCTGGCGACGACTTCCCCGCGAGATCGCCTACATAACCCAAACTTTGAGACAGGGGAATATACTGGTGCTGTGGTAGAGGAGGCAGATTTTACAAATGCCCAAGATTTATCTGAAGAAAATCGTAAATATCTCTGTGCTTGGGGCGGAAGCAAAACCCGCCGCACCATCCCAGGTGGTTGTGACGGCATTCCCAATCGCTTGGGACGATAAAAGAGCAGACAAAAGCATCCATATGAGAATTACCAGACTGTTTCTCAGCTTTCCGATTATTCTGAGTACGTTCTGCGGTTCGTTGCCTCTGTACGCTCAGACAAATGACTCTTCGCTTCCACCTGCAAGCGATACGCCCGAAGAGGTTTTACGTGCAGAGATTTATACAGAAGCGCGATCGCCGATCGATGGCAAGGTCTTAACTGCGGCAGAATATATCGAACTATCGGAGGAACTGAGTTCCCTCGATCGCGTTCCGCCCGATGCCTTTGTCTCCCCTGCGGTGCGCCGATTGATAGGGATGTTAAGACTGCGTAAATTCCTACGCCAAGTGATTCCATTCTTTCCTTAAGCTCAGTTCGGGATAAGGAACCCTGAAAAGCTATACGTCCCAAGGATCCCCCCAGCCCCCCTTGAAAAAAGGGGGGAGAATTCACATTCACTTGTCCCCCTTTTTCAAGGGGGATGCCCGATAGGGCAGGGGGATTAAACCCCTCGGTTCCAAAAAGTTGGCTTGCTTTGAGCTTAAGTCCTTAACCCGAATTCACGCTTCGTATTTTTGGCGCTCGGCGATGAGGGCTGTTTTTACCCGATCGCTTTCTGAGATAAAGGCTTGTAATTTTTCAGGACTAACGTCTATCTTGCCATAACGTGCCATAAGCTCAAACTCTTTACAGAGGCTGGAGAGGGCTATAGCTCCAAGTGTAGCGCTGGTAGATTTTAGAGAATGGGCATTGTCTTTAAGAACTGCTGTATCTTGGGTGGCGATCGCGGCTTGAATTGCAGAGGTCATTCTTTCGCAATCTGTCAAAAAAACATCGAGCATATGTGCTAAAAAACTGGGTTCGTCTTTAAACTGATTTAGGAGTGTTTGGATCGCCTTAGGATCGAGGACTGGCTCGGTTGAACTTATGGTTGAGGTTGAGGTTGAGATTTTAAATTCGCATCGTTTTAACGCTTGGACTAAATCTTCTAGCTTAATTGGCTTGCTGATGAAGTAATCCATTCCAGCTTCTAAGCAGATTGCCCGATCGTCGATCAAGGCATTGGCAGTCAGGGCAACAATTTTGATGGGGCTGGGTGGTTGCGGCGCACGCTCTGCACTATTGCTTGATTCCCAAGCATTCAAGTTCTCGCGTTCTATTTTCCTGATCCGTTTGGTTGTCTCTAATCCATCCATTTCTGGCATTTGGACATCCATGAAGATTATGTCATAGGACTGGGAATTAATGGCTGCGAGGACTTCAATGCCATTGTTGGCGATATCGGCATCATATCCCATTTTTTGGAGAAAGGCGATCGCTAGTTTTTGATTGAAGACATTATCTTCTGCTAATAGGATTTTTAGAGGCGATCGTGTTGTTGCAGAAGCACGATCGTCAGAAGGAGCAGAAGGAGAAAGGTGGACAGTGGGGGGAGGATTGTCGGAATTGCTCGATCGCACTACGATCGTGAAGTAAAAGGTTGAACCTTCTGTACTGACGCTATCATGCTGCCATCCCACAGGAGGGGTTCCACCTAAACAGCCATTGCTCTCTACCCAGAGCGTACCACCCATTAATTTGCACAAGCGATCGCTGATTGCCAAGCCTAACCCCGTTCCACCATAGTGACGTGCAATTTCAGGATCTTCCTGACTAAAGGGCATAAATAAGTGGGCTAAGCGATCGGGCTTAATGCCGATGCCACCATCTTTAATCGCAAATAGAATCTCAATGGCTTGAGTATCTCGACGATTTGCTAAATTCTCAGATGCTGGATGCTCTAGATTCTCGGTGTGGGAAGTATATAGATTTACGGACAAAGTTACCGCACCACGATTGGTAAACTTGATTGCATTCCCGATTAGATTGATTAGAACCTGTTGGAGTCGAATGATATCTCCCATAATCGAGGTGGAAACCTCAGCAGCGATCGCATAGGAAAGCTCGATCTGTTTATCTTGCGCTTTGACATTTAGCAAACTAACTACGGCTTGAATGCATTCAGGTAAATTAATTGGCGTTAGCACCAGATCTAATTTGCCTGCTTCAATTTTTGAGAAGTCCAAGATGTCGTTCACAATGGATAGCAAATTCTCGCCACTGGCACTAATGATATCGACAAATTCTTGTTGTTCGGCTGTGAGTTGCGTATCTAAAAGTAACTGGGTAAAGCCAAGTAGACCATTCATCGGTGTGCGAATCTCATGGCTCATCATTGCCAAAAACTCGCTTTTCGCAAGGTTTGCTTTCTCGGCTTCGGCTCTGGCTGCCTGCTCTTGCTCTAAAAGCAAAATTCGTTCTACTTCTAGTTGCTGGCGTTGGGTAATGTCTTCGATCGCAAGCAAAATTAGGCGACGACTGCCACTGGGATTCTTCCCGTCGCTAGATTCCTCAATTTGGCGGGCATTGAGCCGCATCACTTTATGACCGATGGTGGCAAACTCATGTTCTACTTCAAAGTCTTGAAATTGACGATTGGTTTGAATTAATTCCGATAGCAGCGATCGCAAACGGAGAATATTCCACTCACCGTTGCTGATATTGTAGATGAGATGGTTCTCAACTTGAGCGGGTACGAGCTGAAACATCTGATAAAAAGCGCGATTTGCCGAGACAATGCTCAAATTTGTGTCGAGTACGAGCAATGATTCCCATAGAGTTTCGACGATCGCCAAAGCATAATTTTGCGATGCTAACAATCGCTGTTCGCTGCGTTTGATCGGATCGATGTCGATCGCGACAATCACGGCTCCCACAATCTGATTTTCTCGGGTTTTATAGGGTCTAACGATCAGGTTATACCAACGTTGTTCTAAGTCTTGTACCTCCTGTTGACTGACGCTGAGCGTATCAATCACTTGCAAGACCAATTGCTCTAAGTTGTCGATCTTGAGATTATGTCTGATATCAAGGAACGATCTGCCTTCGTCTGTGGGAATTAGGTTAAACATGCGCTCTGCCATCTGGGTAAAGCGCCGAATGCGCAGATCGTTCCCCAAAATCAAAATTGGCAGGGCGACACTGCTGAGTAAATTGAGCAAGTCGTCATTGAGCTGCGCTGCTTCTAAATTTCGGTTTCGCAGTTCGTCGTTTACGGTATTCAGTTCTTCATTCGATGACTGAATCTCTTCTTTGGCGGTTTCTAATTCCTCATTGGTGCTTTGCAATTCCTCATTACTAGAGAGAATCTCTTCATTGGCGGCGCGAAAATCTTGATTGGTATTTTCCTGCTCTTCAATAATGACTTGCAGAAATTCTTTGGTTGACGCTAATTCCTGCCGAAGTTGGGCAATCTCTTGTTCTAAGAGAGTTTGTTTTGCATTTCGGCTCGATCGCGACGGTTTGCGAGAGGGAACGTTTGCAGAAGCGGGAATCGCTGGTGTTTGGGACAAATCGGTGGGCTTGGGGTGATGCTCAATCCCCCATGGTTCCTGCTCAAACAAAATCAAGTAATAGCGCAGATCGGCTGCGGTCGGTTGAAATGGAATCACAGAAATAGCGATCGTTGTGCTGATTTTTGGATCTTGGAGTTTGATGCCATACTTTTCGATCGGAATATTTTGCTTGATCGCCTGACGAGTTGCCGTTCGCAATTCTAGGGCTAAGCCCGATCGCGCCATTTTGAGAAGGTTAAAACTAGGCTTCCCCGTCGCAGGACTGAGATAGAGACTGGTATCGCCGCGAAATTGCAAAATTTCTAGGTCGGCATTGACGATCACCCCAGCAGGAGCATAGCGCTCGATCGCGATCCGATCGGCAATTTTCTGGATATCTAACTCATGGGAGGCATCATCTGTCATGGATTTACCAGACCTAAGATTGTCTGAAGTATAGCGATTTTGGGTGAAATCAAAGTTTAATCTTGTTGCGATCTCTTTTTTGGTATAAATCTTGCAATCTTTGTCCAAGGTGGTAAACAGGTCAATAAACCCGTGGGTGGTTTCAGAAGTGCCTAATAGTAAAAAGCCATTAGGACTTAGCCCATAATGAAAACTTTGCATCGCTTTTTTTTGAATCGCCTTGCCAAAATAAATCAGGACATTGCGACAACTGACCAAGTCTAAGTTGGAAAAAGGTGGATCGCTAATCAGGTTGTGTTTGGCAAATACGCAGAGTTCGCGGATAGATTTAGCGATCTGAAAGCCACCCTTGACTGGGACAAAAAAACGACGCAACCGCTCTGGTGAAACTCCTGCCATGCCATGCCGATAGATCCCAGTTCTTGCGGAAGCGATCGCCGACTCATTCACATCGGTGGCAAAAATTTGGATGGGTGGTTTGATCGGTAAATTTTCTAGAAACTCTACTAAGCAAATTGCGATCGAGTAGACTTCTTCGCCCGAAGAACAGCCTGCTACCCAAATTCGGATCGGCAAATTGTGCGATCTCTCGGCAATCAGATTGGGAAATATTTGGGTTTTTAATGCCTCAAACACTTCAGGATCGCGAAAAAAACTAGTGACATCGATCAATAAATCTTGAAATAAATCAATGATTTCTGTGGGATTGTCTAGGAGATAAGCGACATAATCTTCTAGTTTAGACATGCCCTGTAAAGCCATGCGTCTATGGATTCTACGTTTTAGAGTGGAGGGTTTGTAATTACTAAAATCAACCCGCATCTCTCGCCACAATATTGTAAAAACCCGATCGAGCGGTTCTTCATCCATCGGAGACAAAACAGATTCTTTCGCTGCTTCCTCTAGCGGGGGAGTTTTAGTTTCATCTTCGACAATTTCATCTTCTGTAGTTTCATCATTTGCCTTCTCTCCTTTAAGGGGATTTTTGGCTTCTTTACCTTCTATAATTTCATCTTCTGACTTCTTTCCTTTAAGGGGAGTTTTGGTTTCATCTTCTGTAGTTTTATCATTTATCTTCTCTTCTTCAAGGGAGGTTTTGGCTTCTTCGCCTTCCACAATCTCATCTTCTGACTTCTTTCCTTTAAGGGGAGTTTTGGTTTCATTTCCAGTGCTTTTATCTTCTAACTTCTTTCCCTTAACGGAAGTTTTGGCTTTATCTTCTACGATCTCATCTTTTGGCTTCTCTTCTTTAAGGGGAGAAGATGGGTTTTTCCCAACGGATTCCTGAGAAATTTTGACCAACTCTTTTGCAATTCCCTCAGTAGGTAGAACAAAATCTACATAACCCGCAGAAATCGCGCTCTCAGGCATCTGTCCAAATTGCGATGATGCCGCATTTTGAGCAAAGGTAATTCCCCCCGCTGTTTTTATGGCTTTTAGTCCTAGCGTACCGTCACTATCTGCACCAGATAGCACGATCGCGATCGCATCTTTACCGCATTCTGTGGCAAGCGATCTAAAGAATGTATCAATGGGTAAATGTCGTCCGTGGGTCTTTTCGCGTGGCAAAAGTCGCAAGACTCCTTGCTCTAGCAACATCTTTTTGTTCGGCGGAATTACATAGACATGGTTGGGTGCGATCGGCATCTCGTTTGTGACTTCGCAGACGGGCATCTGGGTTTGCCGAGCCAGTAACTCAGTCAACAGACTCTTATGATCGGGGTCTAAATGTTGAATCAGTACAAACGCCATGCCCGTATCTGATGGCAAATGTTTGAGCAATTGGGTAAATGCTCCCAATCCTCCTGCTGAAGCACCGATTCCAACGACTGGATACATAAGCGACCTGATGCCTAGATTTGGTTTAAAATCCCTTGTTTCAATTAAAAATTAAGGGGGAAACGTTTTTTAAGGCATTGACTTAAGCATACAAGATAAAACAAGTTTCGCTTTCCAAAATCGCAAAAAAATTATATACAGCGTTCCCAAATGATACAAATGAAACATAAGGCTTAGAGCGTGTTTGCGAAGTTTTATCCTCTCTCCCATGGAATTGGCTGCCGCGCATGAGTAAATTTGTCTTCGTTATAAGCGATCTAGCCCCCTAAATCTCCCAATTCTGGGGGGCTTTAAGAATTCTTTTTCCCCCAGAATTGGGGGGCAGGGGGCAATTACCCTCTTAGGATTGTCAATCGGGCGATCGTTCGGGATGGATTTCAGTTTTTTTTTAGAATTGGGAGGCTATCGCATAACGGATGGAATGAGCTGCGATCGCATTTGAGAAGCTTTGATGGCTGAAGATCCTCAAGATTTTCTGCTATGCTCATGCTTGAAGGAGCTTTTCTGTAAAGAATCGTATGGTAATCAAACAAATCATGCAATTACTTTAGGTAAATCTAATAGAGTTTAGACAAACTTAGGAATAAAATCATGATCGCGACGAATCCACCGAAGCCTTTGATGGCTGTTTTGATTGTGGATGATTCTGAAAGCGATCGCGCCATTTATTCTCGCTATCTCAAGTCTGACCAGACCAGCAATTATCAAATTATCGAAGCTGAAACCCTTGAAGCAGGAAAAGAGCTTTGGAAATTGCATTCTCCCGATTTAGTTTTTGTCGATCTAAATTTACCCGATGGCAATGGCTTGGAACTGTTAGAAGCCATGAGGGAAGATGACCCAGATTTGTTTCTACCCGCGATCGTATTGACGGGTCAGGGAAATGAGCGGGTTGCGATTCAGTCAATGAAGTTGGGGGCAACGGATTATTTAGTCAAAAGCGAAGTCAATGCAGCGGTACTTTGTAAAAGCGCTCGTAATGCGATCAATCGCATTGTCATCCATCGATTGCAGCAAGAATCTCTCAAGGCTTCCGACTCTGTGAATATGCAACTCGATCGGCGCAATGACGAGCTAGAAAAAAGTAATTGCGAATTGCAGATCGCTCTAGAGGAACTGAGAACCACTGAGGAAGAACTCAGGGAAAAAAATATACAACTGCTATCCGAACAAGATCGCTACCGTTTTTTGTTTAACTTTGCTCCCGATGGCTACTTAGTGACCGATGCGAATGGCAAGATTTTAGAAGGGAATCAAGCGATTTCAGACCAACTTGCATGCAGACCAGAATATTTAGTAGACAAACCATTGGTTGTTTTTGTTGTACAACAAGAGATATCACTCTTTTACAGCCAATTGAGACAATTGTTGACTGAGACTCAGGTTAAAACTTGGGAGATGACACTGCAAGCGCGGCAGGGAAAGACGTTTCCCGTGGAAGTCACTGCAAATCATAGCTACGATCCTGCGACGAAAGAGACGCAAATACGATGGTTTATGCGCGATATCAGCGATCGCAAACAGTACGAAGCCTCACTACAGCAACTCAACCAAGAACTAGAGCAAAGAGTCGAGCAAAGGACGGCGGAACTACGAGAAACAAACCAACAACTGGTGATTTCCAATACCGAACTCGCCGCTGCTACGAGACTCAAGGACGAGTTTCTCGCCAATATGAGCCACGAACTGCGCACCCCCCTCAATGGCATCTTAGGAATGTCTGAAGCCTTTTTGGATCGTACTTTTGGTGATTATAATGACGGGCAAAAAAAGGCGATCGACCTGATCGAGCGTTGTGGCAAACATCTGCTCGAATTAATTACAGATATTCTCGATCTCTCCAAAATTGAATCTGGCAAACTAGAGTTAGAACCATCTTTGACCTCAGTCCAAAAACTTTGTAGTCATAGTCTGAGCTTCGTCCAAGAGATCGCTCACAAAAAAAACATTCGACTGACGATGCAAGTTCAGCCCGACCTCGATCTAATAGAGGTAGACGAACGACGGATGCGCCAAGTTTTGATTAACCTTTTAACCAATGCGGTTAAGTTCACGCCAGGGGACGGCATGGTGATTTTGGATGTAAAGACAGATCGCAGTGACCAAAAGATTCTATTCAGTGTATCGGATACGGGTATAGGTATTGCTGTCGAGGATTTCCCAAAATTATTCCAGTCATTTGTTCAAATTGATAGCAAACTCAATCGCCAACAAGAAGGTACAGGCTTGGGTCTATCGCTGGTCAAACGAATTGTGGAATTGCATCGTGGTCATGTTGACCTCGTGAGCACTGTTGGGAAAGGAAGTCAATTTACAGTGACCTTGCCTTATCCGATTTCATCGGGTAGTCAAGATTCGGGATCTTCTATTCAGTCAAGCGCGATCGCTGAAGCTCCAACGCCTCAAGCACAAAGAAAAGATATTGAGCGTGCAGGCTCATCCGATCGCGATCTTTCGGCACAACCCCTAATCTTACTGGCAGAGGATAATCAAACGAATGTCTTAACCTTCTCTGGCTATCTCACTGGCTGCGGCTATCGGACGATCGTTGCCATGAATGGTGAGGAAGCGATCGCTGCTGCCCACGCTCAAATACCCGATCTGATTCTGATGGATATCCAAATGCCCACAATGGATGGACTGGAAGCTATCCAAAGACTGCGTAGCGATTCTCGCTTTGATAAGGTTCCAATTATTGCACTGACAGCTTTGGCAATGGCAGAAGATCGCGAGAAATGCCTCAAGGCTGGCGCTAATGAATATCTCTCCAAGCCAGTAAGAATGAAACAATTGGTAGCTACCATTCAACAACTCTTATAGCAAGCATGATTCACCAGTAATTTTTTCTCTACCTAGAATCATAGGGGCAATTCATGAATTGCCCCTACATACTGACTTTTTCCGCTAGCGCTTTACGGGCGATGTGCGTAACGTAAACCGTCACTGCCAGTGTCGCAAGGAATCCCACAATCCGAATTGTCCATTGAATGGTGGAATTTGTCGGCTGATTTTCTGTGCCAATTCTCGCAA
The DNA here is from genome assembly GCF_965232925.1 of Tumidithrix helvetica PCC 7403. Taxonomy (NCBI): domain Bacteria; kingdom Bacillati; phylum Cyanobacteriota; class Cyanophyceae; order Pseudanabaenales; family Pseudanabaenaceae; genus Tumidithrix; species Tumidithrix helvetica. Next base: position 106,410 of record NZ_CBDDRA010000019.1, on the reverse strand, counting down.
GATCGCCTGCGAGCGAACCAATATAGACATACATCACCGTGCCGGGAATCATTCCAATTGATGCCAGAGCATAATCCTTTAGGGTCACACCCGTAACCCCAAAGGCATAGTTCAAAAAGTTAAAGGGAAACAGGGGGGAGAGGCGGGTTAACAAAACAATTTTGAAACCCTCACTGGTAACCGCAGCATCGATCGCGGCAAACTTCTCATTTCCCTCAATTTTTTTGCCGATCCATCCCCTTGCCAAGTAGCGCCCAACCAAAAACGCCGCGATCGCGCCCAAGGTCGCACCAATAAACACATAGATCGAACCCAGTAGAACCCCAAACACGATGCCTGCCCCCAAGGTCAGGACTGTTCCTGGCAAAAAAGCTACTGTTGCAATGATATAGATGGCGATGAAGGTGATACCTCCAATCATGCCTTGACTTTCAATCCACTGCAAAGTGCCCCGCAGGAATTCTTGAGGATTAAAGCTTGTGCTGCTGCTCGGGGTTTGGGCAAGAACTGGAGAAGTTGCTAGTACGCAAGCGATCGCTCCTAAAATCAAACAGGCAACGATGCAGGTAATTAGTCTTCTTCGCCAAGATTTAGCCTGAGATTTAAAAAATTGCTGGAACATCATAGGTATTCTTAAGGAACGATTCTATGAATAGAAGCTACAAGCTTCTACAGGCGGATCAAATTGACAACTGGATTTACGGTCGGTTGCCATACCTTACCACCTTCCAAAATTTGAAATACTGCTGGAGGGTAGCTCTTGTCGTCAGCGCCGACCGCATTGCCGTCAACCTTAACCACAGATAACGTGACCTTATCCTTGTCGATCTTAACTTTCCCGACGATAGTTATCGTTTTAGAACTCGATCCGTTTTTTGGCGATATCATCTCAAAAGAACTATCGGGTTTGACGGTTAAACGCAAACTATCAAGCATGGGTTTTGACTGTTCGAGATAGCGTTGCTCGGAAACCGATCGCGATCGCAGAACTTTTGGGTCTAAAGCGCCTTTATAAACACCAGCAAGATCGGTAATTCCGATGGGCTTGACCGAGGTCTGAACCGTTCTGGGTGTTGCTGGAATGGTTTCAGCGATCGCTGGTAGAGCAATAGCTAGGGTAGCGATCGCACTGAACGTTACACAAATTCGACGAGCCATCATAAATTTTGGTAATCCTCAATAAAATACAAGCCTAGAATCGTAAGGGCAATTCATGAATTGCCCTTACGATTCTAACTGAGCTTCGTCAAAAACTTTAGAAGTCCTTGCGATCGCGGCGTGAGTAGGGTGCGGCGGTAGGCATCTGCGGCTTTTTTGATCGCTTCCGCTTGGGTGGGGTAAGGATGAATTACGCCAGAGAGGGCGCTAAGCCCCTGTTTTGTCGCGATCGCCAAGGTGATTTCACTAATCATCTCCCCTGCATGACGCGCCACAATCGTCGCACCTAAAATCCGATCGGAACCACGTTGATGCAAGATTTTCACAAAGCCCTCCGTTTCCCCATCGGCGATCGCGCGATCGACGGAGGAGAATGAAACCTTAATTGTCTCCGTTTCTAATCCCTTCGCCTGAGCTTCCGCTTCGTACAAGCCCACATGGGCAATCTCTGGATCGGTGTAAGTCACCCAAGGCATAACCAAGTTACTCAATTTGCTGCGTCCCAATCCAAAAGGCGAAAATAGCGTGTTTTTAATGACGATTCTTGCTGCCGCATCGGCAGCATGGGTAAACTTCCAGTTCATGCAGATATCCCCCGCCGCATAAATTTGAGGGTTGGTGGTTTGGAGATAGTCATTCACGCCCACACCGCGCCGCTTGTCATAGTCCACGCCCACTGCTTCTAAATTTAGTCCCTCGACATTTGGCGATCGCCCCGCCCCCACAAGAATTTCATCGACCTCTAGGGAGCCAGTCGTTCCATCTTGGCTGTAGTGGATAGTCTTCCCAGTTTCAGTCTTTTCTACACTTTCTAGCGTACAGTTCAAAATCAACTGCATACCCTCGCGCAGGAACCCTTGCTGGATAATCTCCGCAGCATCTCTATCTTCGCGATCGAGTAGGTGCGCGTTCTTATGGAAAAGTGTGACTTCGCAACCCAGCCGATAGAATGCCTGGGCAAGTTCGCAGCCAATGGGACCACCACCGATAACCGCTAAACGCTTGGGGCGATCGGTGAGGGAAAATGCCGTCTCATTTGTGAGGTATCCAGCCTCTGCTAGACCCTTGATATCAGGACGCGTTGCCCTTGCCCCTGTGGCGATGACAGCCTTCTTAAACCGCAAGCGATCGCCATTCACTACAACAGTTTTCCCATCCACAAATTGGGCTGAGCCTAAAAACACATCCACACCCAGCGATCGAAAACGTTCTGCCGAGTCATGGTGGCTAATACCTGCGCGAATACTTCGCATTCGTTGCATGACTGCGGCAAAATCAATATCGATAGTCTCTGGAGGATGAATCCCAAAGGGGGCAGCATTGCGAATATCCGTGATCGCGCGGGAAGAACGAATCACGCACTTGGATGGTACGCAGCCGACATTAAGACAATCGCCACCCATGAGATTTCTTTCAATCAGCGCCACCTTTAAGCCAATTCCTAACCCCGCTGCTCCCGCTGCAACCACCAGACCCGCAGTTCCCGCCCCGATCGCCACCAAGTCATAGCAGTCGGCAGGTGGAGGATTTACCCAGTCAAGCGGATGAACGTGAGAAAGGAGCGTGCGATCGGATTCATCGATCGGTTGTAGATCTGGGAAGGAATTGTTTGAAGTCATGATGGTGTTGTTTTGGGGATTAACGCATGATACCCCACCGATCTCACGATATTCAAGGCTACTGCTTCTGCCACTTTAATCCCATCAATACCTGCTGAGAGAATGCCACCTGCATAACCCGCACCTTCGCCAGCAGGATAGAGACCTTCTGTATTCAGACTCTGATAGTTCTCATTGCGTTTAATCCTGATTGGAGATGATGTGCGCGTTTCCACCCCAGTCAGCATGGCATCTTCCATGGCAAACCCTTTAATCTGTTTCTCAAAAGCAGGAAGTGCTTCGCGAATCGCCGCGATCGCATAGTCTGGCAAGCTCTGACTCAGATCCGTCAAATGTACTCCAGGCGTATAGGAAGGATGCACCGCACCGAGGGATTTAGAAGGGCGATTGGCAAGAAAATCGCCTACGAGTTGCCCGGGCGCATCGTAGGTTCCGCCGCCCAGTTCAAAGGCACGTTCTTCTAAGCGACGTTGAAAGGCGATTCCCGCCAGAGGATGACCGGGATAATCTTCAGGCGTGATGCCCACCACGATCGCACTATTAGCATTGCGCTCGTTACGAGAATATTGGCTCATGCCATTGGTAACCACTTTGCCTACTTCGGATGTTGCTGCCACGACCAGCCCACCTGGGCACATGCAAAAACTGTAGACAGAGCGACCATTTTGACAGTGATGTACCAGTTTGTAGTCCGCAGCACCCAAGCGGCGATGACCAGCCCAATCGCCAAATCTGGCGCGATCGATCAGAGTTTGTGGATGTTCTACCCGAAAGCCAATGGAAAAGGGTTTTGCCTCAATGTAAACGCCGCGATCGAACAGCATCTGGAAGGTGTCACGCGCACTATGACCCACGGCTAGAACGATATGATTGCTGGCAATATATTCCCCATTCGCGAGCGTGACTCCCTGTACCTTACCATTCTCGATATCGATATCCTCCACGCGACTTTGAAAGCGAATTTCACCACCAAGAGCTTCGATTTGAGCGCGGAAACTTTGCACGATTCCCACAAGTTTCAGCGTTCCAATGTGGGGTTTGTTGATGTAGAGAATTTCGGAGGATGCACCCGCATTGACAAATTCGGTGAGAACCTTGCGCCCATAATGTTGCGGATCTTTGACTTGGCTGTAGAGCTTGCCATCTGAGAAAGTCCCAGCGCCACCTTCACCAAATTGAGCGTTCGATTCGGGATTAAATTCGGCTCTTTTTTTCCAAAAATTAAACGTGTCTGCCGTGCGATCGCGTACTGCCTTCCCGCGTTCCAAAATAATCGGACGAAACCCCATTTGTGCAAGCATCAAACCTGCAAACATGCCCGCTGGCCCCATGCCGATAATAATTGGACGACTTGCAAGATCGCTGGGAGCTTTTGCTACATAGCGATAGCTCATGTCTGGTGTGGGCATGACATGGGGATCTTTTTTGAAGCGATCGAGCAGGTGCTTTTCCCTAGTCACTTCCACATCCAAAATATAGACGAGCATAATCTCACTTTTTTTGCGGGCATCATAGCTACGCTTAAAAACGGAAAAGCCAATCAGCTCTTTGGCAGAGATTTCCAGCTTTTTAAGAATGGCACTCTCGATATCTACTTCAGGATGATCGAGCGGAAGCTTGATTTCGCTTATTCGTAACATAGTCAATAAATCTATATGGGTTTCTCTACAGCCGAAATTCTTCTTAACCTAAGTTTTTTTCGCATTCTTGGAAAATATAGTGTAATGCCCCCAGTGTTTGCGGGGCATCATCTGAAATGTAGCCTCTACTTTCATAAACTGTATCTGTCAGGTCAAGTTTATAAAACATCCATTCCCTTGCATTAGTCACTATTCCTAATACATCAATGGGTTTCCCACCTTGTTTATTTTGCCATTGGCAAGCCTGCATTTCCACTAAGCATTGTGCCAGTCCCTGTTCAAAGTCATCTTTCTTCGCTTCGACAATACAAACCAATGGAGCTTCCAAATAGTCTTTTTTCTGGGCAATCAAATAGTCGGCATTCCCAATCAATAGGTCACTTTCCAACCTGCCGCCTTTCCAAATCTTAAGTTGGTCAAAATCTTCCATTGCTTCTTCACAGAAAGCATCGATTAGTAATTTCTTAGATTCTTCGTAGCTGCGTAGGTCAAAACGTTTCTGTAATCGCTCTAACCTCTTTTTAAAGAAATCGCTTATTGGTAGTGGATAACTTTCAAATTTCCAAGGCATCAATGTAATAATTCCTAGCTGTTTATAGGCTTCGCCAATACTAAAGCTGGAGAAGTTTTTCTTTTTGGATTTTGGGATTTTCGCTGTTGTCATGATTTATTCTTCCTCTGTATCAAGAATTTTTGTTGGATCTATCATAAATTCCATGATGGTTGTATCCCCCATAATTAATGTAAATATGGTCGCCTCGTTTAAATAATTTCAGTTAGTCCTCGCATGAATGATTCCCCCAACCTAGGAGTATTTTAAGTCTACCAATAAACTTTTGCGCCTACGTTTGCTTATATTATGTCCGCTATAATAGGTTCTCAGGTATTTACTTTTAGGAGCTTTAAGAATGACAACCTCCTTTAAATATGTGGTTCCCGATCTTGAGTATCCGAGCAGTGATGGTTTACCAATGGCAGAAAGCGATGCAGCAAGAGATTATTTAATCTATGGCGTTGAGGCATTGAGTTTATATTTTCAAAAACACCCTGATGCTTATATTTCGGGTAACTTGTTCATTTATTACGAACAGGGAAATCCAAAGGCAGTCGTCGCTCCAGATGTATTTGTTGTATTTGGCGTTGAAAAGAAAAAACGTCCGTCTTACAAACTATGGGAAGAAAATTACAAAGCCCCAGATTTTGTTTTAGAAATCACCTCAAAAAGCACAGTTAGCGAAGATCAAGGGATAAAAAAAGGACTGTATGCTTATTTGGGAATTAAAGAGTATTTTCAATACGATCCCACTTCCGACTATCTAAAGCCTTCCTTGCAAGGGCTGCGTTTAGTAGAGGGTAATTACTTACCAATTTCTTCACAAATCAAAGAAGGTGAGTTGTCCGTATTTTCTCAAGTATTGGGCTTAGAATTACGCCGCCAACAGGACGGACAAATGCGCTTTTACGATTTGGTAACAGATCGAAAATTACAGAGCACAGAAGAATTGGCGGAAGCAAAAAACGAAGCCGAACAAGCCAAACTTGAAGCCGAACAAGCTAAATTTGAAGCCGAACAAAAAGCTGCAAAACTGGCGGATAAGTTGCGCGAGTTAGGTATCGACCCCGAGCAACTGTCCTGAGTTTCAGATACTAATACAGTTCGTACTTCATTAACTGACAAGGTAAGGTTCCATTATAAACGGCTGTTCGTTGGGATGACTTTAGCCCAATCGATCGCGATAGTTCCTTATTACCGCTCAGCACGAACGCAGTCCAACCCTTAAATCGTTGTTTGAGCACATCCCCCAACAGTTTATAGAATGAACCCAAATCGCTATCTTTTCCCAAGCGTTCGCCATAGGGGGGATTGCAGAAAAAGACACCACTATCAGCGGGCGCGCATACTTCCGAAAGTTCGATTTGAGAGAAATAGACATGTTCTAGTACGCCGCAGGTCTTGGCATTTGCGATCGCTTGTTCGATCACGTTTGAGTTGCGATCGCTGCCCCAGATCGGTGCAGGTAGTGCATCGCGTTCGCCTTCCTGTGCTTCTTGCGCCAACTGCTTGAAAAGGGAGAGATCAAAGTCAAGCCAAGTCTCAAATCCAAAGCGATCGCGGAACATTCCTGGAGCAATATTTAGCGCTTTTAAACAGGCCTCTAGGGGTAGGGTTCCAGAACCACAGAGCGGATCGTAAAACATCTGCTCTGGTTGCCAACCTGAAATTTGAATTAATGCGGCTGCCAGAGATTCCTTGAGGGGGGCTGAGCCTACGGCTGGGCGGTAGCCCCTACGGTGCAGACTATTGCCAGAACTGTCGAGACTGACCGTGCAAACCTCGCGATCGATATGCACGCCAATGCGCACATCGGGTTCTTGGGTCTCCACATCCGATCGCGCCCCAAACCGATCTTGCTGCTGATCGACGATCGCATTTTTAACCTGAAGCGCCGTAAAGTGGGTGTGGTTGAGGCGATCGCTTTTACCTGTGGCATTGACTGCCAGCGTCAAATCTGGCGTGAGATACTCCGCCCAATCGATCGCCCTGATACCTTCATAGAGATCCTCGGCATCGCGACAGGGAAATTCATCCAGTTTCCATAAAATTCGGAACGGCAGTCTCGCAAAAAGGTTGACGCGATAGAGCAAGGCGCGATCGCCCTCAAAGGCAGCTCCACAAAATCCTGGCTCTACGGAATGAGCGCCGAGTTGCTCTAACTCTTGAGCCGCCAGCGTTTCTAAGCCTCGGGCTACCGTTGCAAAATATTGATTCATAAACCTATGATACGGTTGATTGTAGTGATTTGTTAAGTTCCCTTTCCGCTGACCTACTTTATGATCGCAATCGATCCACCAGCGCTGACGCCGTTGAATAGTATTTTTCTGTTTGGAACTGCCTTTCTTGGAGGCGGTCTCAATGCTGTAGCAGGGGGTGGGAGCTTCATTACCTTTCCAACCCTCATCTTTACAGGGGTTTTGCCGATCGCAGCGAATGCCACCAATAACACGGCGATGTGGGTGGCTGGTTTGGCGAGTGCGGGGGCGTACCGCAAAGATTTGGATATGCAAGGACGATCGATCCTGATTTTGAGCATCACCAGTTTAGTCGGTGGCATCTTGGGCGCGATCGCCCTGCTATTCACCTCTCCCGATGTGTTTAAGCAACTGATTCCCTATTTATTGCTGCTGGCAACGCTGGTATTTATCTTTGGCGAATCGATCAAAGCCCGAATCCAAGCGTTGAGCCAGAAATCATCCTCCGAGCCACCGTCTCTCTTGAGCTTGGTGGTAGCGCAACTAGCGATCGCCATCTATGGCGGCTTTTTTGGGGCAGGCATCGGCATTTTAATGCTGGCAACCTTGACGCTTTCGGGTATTAAAAATATTCACGCCATGAATGCTTTAAAAGCCTTTCTGGCAACCTGCATCAATGGGATTGCTATTGTTCCCTTTATCTTTGCGGGTGTCATTGTATGGCCTCAAGCCCTACTGATGGCGGTGGGCGGTTCCTTGGGTGGCTATATAATTGCGCGTTTTGCTCGAAAGATTCAACCTGCGATCGTGCGGCGATTTGTGGCGATCGTGGCAGTGAGTATGACCGCTTACTTTTTTATTCACGGCTAGCGATCGCGCATTGGCATGAATTTGGAAGAATGATTTTGGAACAAAGCCAGCCAACTTTGTGGAAGCAAAGGGTTCGATTTCCCTGCTTGATAGGGCATCCCCTTACAAAAGGGAAGAGATAATTGCGTTATGTTAAAAGCTCTCTGCCTCACTCCCAATCAGCCGCTATACTGCTAAACATAGGTTTTATCGCGATTCTAAATAATTCATGAGAGATTCTTGTCTCTGTTTGGAATCGTAAGGGCAATTCATGAATTGCCCTTACCTAAAAATCAAATTGCATAAAAGTGAAGAAACTTGATTTCGAGCGAGAAAATGATGCGATGAGCGATCTTGGTCTGACTCACATAGCCCTCCCTGTCTCAAATATCGATCGCAGCATTGCGTTCTATGCCACCTATGCGGCGATGCAGGTCGTTCACCGTCGCACTGATGCCGCAACGGGTGTGACCGTGGTATGGCTCAGCGATCGCACGCGTCCCTTTGCGCTCGTTCTGATTGAAGCAGATTCTGTACAGCCAGTCCTATCGCCCTTTGCCCATCTCGGTGTCGGCTGCGCTAGCCGCGAAGCCATGGATGTGCTTTGCGAAAAAGCAAAACATGAAGGAGTTCTGATCGAACCGCAAAAGGATTCGGGTTATCCGATCGGATATTGGGCTTTTTTAAAAGACCCTGACGGGCACACGTTGGAACTTTCCTATGGGCAAGAGGTGGGGCTTGCTGTGGAAAAGGCTTCCTAACCCAGTTGATGAAGCAATGTCGATGGAGCAATGTCGAAAAAGCAATCCTTTGGCGATCGCAGAACCTGCCATACTGAAGAATACTTTTGCTTAATTTGATTTCGATCGCGTGAACCAACCACCGCACTCTCATCATCCCCATAATCCCAACGAGTCACAGGATGCCGTGAATATTCGAGAGGATATCGCTTTTGACATTGTCCAAGAATCCGTGCTGGGGCTTTGGAAAGTTGTCAATAACCTGACGAGAATTCGTCCTTCTAAGCGCGATCGCTATCGGGTCAGTATTTTTGGCTCTGCCAGAATGCAACGTCAAGATCCGCTCTATGAGGGGGTGTTACACTTAGCCAGCGAATTGACGGTCATGGGTTGCGATATCGTTACGGGGGGCGGGCCGGGCTTGATGCAAGCCGCCAATGAAGGCAGTGTGATTGCCGATCCTGAGGATTTAACCCGTTCCATCGGCATTCGTGTCGATCTTGGGTTTGAGCAAGACACTAATCCTTTTGTGGAACAAATCTACAATCATCAAACTTTCTTTTCACGGCTACATCACTTTGTGTTGATTTCGGATGCTTTCGTCGTCGTCCCCGGTGGCATTGGCACGACGTTAGAAGCCCTGATGATCTGGCAACTGGTTCAGGCGCGCAAACTCCATGATACGCCGCTTATATTTGTCGGGCAGATGTGGGCAGATTTGGTTGAATGGGCTGATAAACATATGACAGAGCACAAAATGGCAGACCCTGCCGATATCTCTATTCCGCAGTGTGTGGAGCGATTTGAAGATGCTGTCGCCATACTTCGTGCAGCTCAAGCGCAATGGCAGCAAAAGAATCATTCCCCTTAAAACAAAAAGCAGCTTGGTATAATTTGTTACACTTCATTGCTAAAGCGATCGCATCCATATCCAGTAACAGACAATAGAGCTAGAGAAAAGCCTGAGTGAGTCACCGAAGTGAGTTTCTCCCCAAGTGAATTGCTAGTGAATTGCTTTGGCAACCATCAGTGGGGATAAATCATGAAAAAAGTATTCGTCTTGGATACGAATGTCTTGCTGCACGACCCAAATGCAATGTGGCAGTTTGAAGACAATGATGTAGTATTGCCAATCACGGTTATCGAGGAACTAGACCGTTTCAAAAAACAGCCTGAAATGACGGGCAGAAACGCCCGTCAGGCATCGCGCAATTTGGATGCTTTGAGGCAAAAGGGACATCTGACCGACGGAGTCACCTTAGAAAAGGGAGGTTTGCTCCGCGTCGCTCTCTGCCAGCGCAAGACATTGCAAGAGCTACCCGCAGAATTAGAGCGAGATAGTGGAGACAATGCGATTTTGGCGGTGGCTCTAGAACTCAAGCATCAGTGTCAATGTCCCGTGGTTGTGGTTAGTAAGGATACAAACCTTCGCATCAAAGCTGACGCACTGGGTCTAACTGCCGAAGACTATGAAAACGATAAAGTGGATGTTGACGAACTTTATACAGGTACGGCTGAGGTACTGCTGACAAGCGATCGGATCGACGAGTTGTACAAACAAGGAAGTATTTCCCTTGACGAGGAGTTTTTCCCCAACCAAGCGCTTACCTTAGTGGATGCGGCAAATCCTTCTCACACGGCACTGGCAATTTTTGATGGTATTACCAAGCAGATTGTGCCTTTATCTAAGCAAGCTTCTTCAGAGGTTTCCCATATTCGGGCGCGCAATCGCGAACAGAAGTTTGCCCTTGAGTTGCTATTGCGTGACGCTATCTCTTTGGTGACTCTCGTGGGACAAGCGGGGACTGGGAAAACCTTACTGGCGATCGCGGCAGGACTGACAAAAGTTGCCGACGATCGCGACTACACAAGGCTCTTAATTTCTCGACCTGTCGTACCGATGGGAAAAGATCTGGGCTATTTACCAGGAGATGTGAATGAAAAGCTGACTCCTTGGATGCAGCCACTCTATGACAACTTCGATCTAATCTTTGGCGCTCAAGATGCGGTCAACAAGTTTGCCCATCGCAGGAAAGGATATGAGGAATTAATTCAACACGGACTGCTGCAAATTGAACCGCTCACCTATATTCGCGGGCGCACGATTCCCAAACAATTTTTCATCGTGGATGAGGCGCAAAATCTCACCCCCCATGAAGTTAAAACTATCCTGACCCGTGCGGGAGAGGATACCAAGATCGTGCTCACGGGGGACATCAACCAAATTGACAACCCCTATGTTGATGCTTCTAGTAACGGACTTACTTATGTAATTGAGCGCTTTAAGCAAGATCCGATCGCAGGGCACATTACCCTAGTCAAAGGAGAACGCTCTAAACTCGCCGAACGTGCTGTGGCTTTGCTTTAAGCCTGGGATTCTATACTTTGCCTGCCTAAACTTCGCCCGACTAAACAAAAACATCATGGGAAAGCGAATCGTTAAATCCTTCAAAACGTTCTGAAACTGGCTCGGGACCAAAAGCGAATAGGCTGCCAAAAAAGAAAAAGGAAAAACCAGCAAAATCTCGATTGCGAGTTTCGAAGATCTGTTCTTCAATGGTGGCAAAAGGGACACAGCAATCCTTGAGCCCCGTCAGAATGCCAATGACTGTGGGGATGCGATCGCGGGCATTTCTCACCTCTGGCTTATTTAGCTCGTCAATAAAAGCTGGCAGATTGTCTCTATATATCTGTAAGACCATTTCTTCCATGAGTCCTTCTTGTTCCCATATATGCCAATCTGCCAAGCATTTGCTTTGAGAGAAACCGAGAGGATTGGGAGAAATGGAAAGGATGCAATCGGCATTTTTTGCCTTAATAGATTGAAATATTTTTCTCAGTAAATCTGTGATTTTATCCATTCGCCATTTTTTCCATAAATAGGAGTTGGGATTTTCCAGTGGATCTGCACCACCTGTCTCTTCTTTAAATAGTTCTAAAGTAAAAGAATCGTATCCCATTTCTACGGGCATAGCAAAATGGTCGTCTAGTTGAACGCCATCGATTGAATAATTTTGCGCAACTTCTGCAACTAGGTCTGAGATGAATTCTCGTACCTCGGGTTGGCAAGGATTTAGCCAGCACATGTTGCGATCGCTTAGAGATTTGTTTCCATTTCGATCCTCAGTCAAAAGCTCCGATCTCGTTTGCGTAAACATGGCGTTAGAGGGGGTCATTAAGCCATATTCAAACCATGCAATTACCCGAAAGCCATACGGTTTCGCTTCTTCAATCAGCTCGGCTAACATATCCCTATCTTTAAAGTGCGGATCGGGAGAAATAGAAGCCCCAAATGTATTTTTTGCAACGTCGCTAGGATAAAGCGTGAATCCTCTTTGCCACACAACTGGATAAATCGTATTAAACCCCAAGGCTTTCAGTTGGGCAAATCCTTTTCTCAGGTTCTCTCTAGATTGAAGGATATCACTATCTGCATTGGCAAGCCAAACACCACGAATTTCTTCGATCTGAACGTGCTCGTGAAAAAAGTAGCCTGAGGCTCCAACTGGAGAGATGCTCTCAGCCAGTTGCACGAAGTAGTGTTTCCCTTTCTTTTGGTATGACTTAATCTGTAGCGACTTACCTGCATTGATAAATGCTTTCTGAGTTACCGCAAGCGAGCTAGATGGATCGGTTGTTGCCTTAAAGAAAGTGTTTTGCGCAATTCTTAGTGTCAGCATACAAAAATTATTACCTTAACATCTATTTTGGCTGCAATTGATTGCAAAAGACAAGCTTTTTTTCATGTTTATGAAAGGCTGCTTGAGTCTACAGTACCAAAAAGTAAAAATGTTGGCATATTTGTATAACAAAAGTTTATAAAAATATCGTTATTCAGCTCAATTGGGAGGCATGATTCTGGAAACGGTTCTATATTTATGGCTTTGGAACGATGGAGGAACTCTACGAACGCGTGAAAACAAAGAATTCAGCATTGCTATAGATCCCAGCACTCTATTAGAATTAATCCTCCAAGTATAGGGAGCGCACAAACTTACTTCACAGTTGACAGCGACTTCAACACTTGAACGTAGGTTGACATGGGAACGGGACGACATGTCCTCCATCCACCATCGGCATTGCTGTCTGGCAGGGTTCCACCTGAAATTAATACAAGATTTCCTTTAAGACCCAAAAACGTGACAATGTTTCTGACACTGTTGTCACGCGCTTTTTCTATGTAAACTTCCAAGGTGCCAAATTCCGTCTGTTCTTCTCTCATTTTTTCTAGCCCGCGCGAACCAGATTGAGATGAGGTGACACTAATGCAGGTGTTGTTTTCGCCCTCATAGGCAATGATGTAGCCAGAATCATCATCACCATTGGCATATTTGGCTTTCTCACCAGAGGCTTTAACCAAGCGAAAGCCAGTAGGAAGAGAAGTTGGTGCGACGATGGGAATTGGTAGTTGCTTGAGTTGGGCTATTTGTTCGGGAGCCAATAGGTTACCCGTCATTGCCGATCGCGTATCTGTCTGGGGTGTGGATGTGCTAGAAATGCTATACCCAGGTTGTAGTTCAAAAAAAGAGTCCGTACTGTTTAGGCACTTTACCAAGGCTTCTGAATATTTGTCGTTCGCGCTCGGTTGAAAGAAAGTATATTCCTCTGGAGAACCGTTTTGATCGGTAATCAGAAGATTTCTCCCACTCTGGCGTAAGGTTAAGGTTTTCCCATACTTTTTCCAGCCATCGATCGCAAAATAATCTTTTTCGGGGGTCAAAGAACCCGTAGTTTCTCCCACGGATAATGCATAGCGCCCAGAGGGTGTAGAAAAACTTTCATAACAGGTGCGATTTCCTTGATTTGCGATCGTCATGTATCGGGAGCCGAGATTGTAAGTTCCTGCAATTAGTGTAGGTTGTGGAATGGATTTGTCAGCGACCATCGCAGTTTCTTGACTGGAAGTACTGACATTTAAATTTTTTTGTTGATTTGCATCTGTATTTGGAACTTGTTGGTTCGTACAGGCGACAGTGATTTGAACTGCTGCCAACAAGATAAGGGATAAAAGATATAATCGCGATCTCATATAACGTTCCTTATTCAACGAAAAGTCTATTAATTCTGAGTAAATCTAATCATGATACAGTTCTTGGAATCATTTGCCGATTTTTTTGGAGTTGCCATGCGATCGTGCGAAATAGTGACAGTACGATTATCATTTTTAGAAAAGCTACAGCGCTGTAAAGATTGTCAACCACATCACTGAAACAGGATACTATTGCTAAGGTAACGACTAATGCCAAATCTATGCATGCAAACAAAAATCTGCAATAGTAGAATAGTAGAGCAGTTACGTTCTAGTGCTTTATAAAAAGAGATGAGATAGAAGAGATGAGCGAACCTATCGTATGGACGGCTGAAGCTGAAGCCAAGCTAAAAGAAATCCCATTTTTTGTGCGTCCCGCCGCTCGCAAAAAAATTGAAAAATACAGTCAAGATCTAAATGCCTCCGAGATCACCCTTGAAATTTACGAACAGGCAAAAAAGAAATTCAACACGAAATGAGTGTTAAATCCCGATTAGTTAAACCTTGGCGGGGAGATTTGAGGTTTTGCACAAAACTTTACATAAAAAATATTCCTGTCACCTTTGCTATGCAAGCCTTTTAAGGCATTACTCCATTTAATTTGCAAAAAGACTAGCTTTTTTTAAAACAATGGGTTATATTACATTTGTGTGAGGAAGACCGAATTAATAAAAAAGAAGCCGAAGCGAAACATGGCAAGCTCGCGGCTTCTTTTTTATTTTTTGCATGGTTTGATAGGGATAAAAGTTCCCATCGTCAAGATCCATAAAGTTCCTATAAGATAAATAACTTCATGGAAGCCACCAATACCTACGATAATGGAATTGGAGAAATTATCTCATCATTTTAAAAAAATAATTTCAAAAGGAGGATGATCGATCGTGGCTACCACAGCGATGAAATCAGATCTTCATTACTACTCCATTGATGCAATTAAATGCGATGTTTGTCACCTTGTAAAAGAAGGCTATCTCGATCGCTTGCAACCGATTTACAATCTCTGTAATTTCTATGCCAATCGCGACTGGACATGTGTCGAGTGCGAGTTGGAGCGCAATGATTTTTTGCTACGCGATCGAATTATTGATTTGCTGGGTTGTGAAGAGTGGAGAGAAGATTAACGGCTTGCATGCAAGCTAAAGCTTCAGAGGTGGTTACTTCAGGAAAATGATTGTAAAAACTACTTACACTTCCAAACATGGTAGGTTCGGCAAGTAGAACTATTTTCTTGGCTTTGGATAAAAGTAGCGTTGACATACCCATAGGAGCCACAGGAGCCGCAATCCAGATGGCTTGGTAGGGTAGCGTACGCATCTCAGAAGCGATCGCCGCGATCGTCGCACCTGTGGCAATTCCATCATCAACAAGAATTGCTGTGGCACCGTTAATTGCAAGCTGGGGTCGGATCGGCAGAAAAGCTTGGAGCAGATCGCAAGCTTTTTGATGGGCTCTTTGGACGGCATCTGTCCATTCTTGGCAATTGGATACTTCTGGTCGATCTTGCCGCAGTATATGTCGATTGGGCGTGATTGCTCCCAAGGCAAGTTCTGAGTTATGAGGTAGCGTAATTTTTTTGGCGATCGCAACATCTAGGGGACAGGCAAGACGCTGCGCCACTGGTGCTGCTACTAAGAGCCCACCTCTAGGAATGCCATAAACAATGGGATTAATAGGCTGTTCCCTTGCAATCAGTTCTGCCAACTGCGCCCCTGCAGTTTGTCGGTCTTGGAATAGTCTACTTAGTTCCATGGGAAAATAGCCCTCCTAAGAAGCTCTACCATTCCTTCGCAATCCTAATAAAAATTTTATCATTTTCTTTGATGTAGGAGCAACCAGTGGGGATACTGCACAAACTTGACAGCATTACGATCGCTTTGTGAATTTATGTTGCCAAACTTGCATTTATTTCTTAATTTTCTCGAAAGAAAGCGATCGCTTATTGCGAACAAAGCGAGAATAAATATGCTCTATTTCATTGTTAAAGATTGATTACTTCAAATCAGGGATCGATTCTCGTAATCGGCTATGGAAATGCTCTCAGGAGCGATGACGGGGCGGGCTGTCGGGTAGCAGAGGTCGTTGCTAGCTGGCAGTTGCCCTACGTGCGATCGCTAACGGTTCATCAACTTGCACCCGAACTTGCCGAGCCGCTCGCTGAAGCAGATTTGGCGATCTTTATTGATGCTTACATCCATCCTAAAACTAAACGCAAGCCGACGATTCAAGTGCAGAGAATTTCGTCAACGGGTTGTCAGCCCATCAATACTGCCTTAGAAATCGGGCATTTGTCCGATCCCCGATCGTTGCTGTGTCTGGCTCGACAAGTTTATGGTAAAGCTCCTGCTGCCTATAGTCTTTTGTTGCCAGGCGTTGACTGGGAGTTTGGCGAACAGGTATCGGCATTGACGCGAAAAAGTATCGATCAAGCTGTCGATTTCCTCAGAACGCTATGTACGAAATTAGTCCCATCCAATCCACGCTAGAGACTAATTTTGCCCAAACCAAAAATCAAGACGCGACAAAAATTCATCAGTTCAATCTACAGATGGGTGAAGTTTCTCGCGACCATTGAGTATTCTCACGCATATCCCCATCGCCCGATCGTGTCGAATCAGTCAGAGGCAGAATCAATCCAAGCAAAACTTAAAAGACGCTCATACATTATTGATTGATATACGTTGGTATACTCATTGCGGCTAGTTTTTTAAACATCTCGTCTTGCAATCCTAAAAGCTGCTTGGATATATCACAATTTGCAATCATTCACTAAGTTTGTATGTCTGACACAGTCCCGATCTCGCAGGTTGATTTCAATCCCGATCCACTTAAAGCCTACCCTGGGCTAAATGAAACTGAAGTATCAGATCGAGTCAAACGCGGGGATATTAATGTTGTAGTTTTGCGATCGAGTCGCACCTATAAAGACATTTTCAAAGAAAACGTTCTGACCTTATTTAACATTTCCTTTGGGGTTGTGCTGGTGGTGCTGGCGGCGCTCGGACAGGTAACCGATGCCATATTTTCTGGCTTTACCGTATTTAGCAACATTGTCGTGGGTGTCGTGCAAGAGATCCAAGCAAAATTGATGCTCGATAAATTAGCTTTACTCTCTGTACAACAGGTAACGGTCAGACGAGATGGGGTTTCTTTGATTGTGCCCCTGAATGAAGTGGTTCGCGATGATTTGATCGAGCTTAAACCTGGCGATCGCGCTCCCGTGGATGGTGGGGTTGTGTTCTCTCAAATGGTAGAAATGGATGAATCGCTCCTCACAGGTGAATCCGATCCTGTTCCCAAGCAAATTGACGATGTAGTTCTCTCTGGCTCGTTTTGTTTGGCAGGTAGTTGCGTTTTTAAAGCTGAAAAGATTGGTAATGAAAGCTATGCTGTGAAGCTATCCCAGTCTTCTCGTGTTTACAAACGGGTATTTACACCTCTGCAAAAAAAGATTGACACAATTGTTGAGGTTCTAGTCTTAGGATTGATTGTCGCGAGTTTTCTGCATCTGGCTTCCAGTTTAAATAGCGGTTTATCTATTGTAGATACTCTGCGGTACTATTCAGTGATTATCAATAGTTTTGTCCCCGCAGGTTTAGTCCTATCGATTAGTGTGGCATTTGCTTTAGGGGCAGTCGCAATTAGCCGTCGCCGCACGCTCATTCAAAAAATTAATGCGGTGGACTCGATGAATAGCGTGCGCGTTCTATGCACCGATAAAACTGGAACGCTTACTCAAAATAAACTGGTGGTGCAGTCGATTATTCCCCTAGGCGATACAGAGGAATCAAGTTTAAGGGAATTGATCGCGCTCTACACGACATTAATGGCTACCCAAAACAGTAGTGCTAGAGCCATGGCGGGGTTTGTAGGATTCCCGCGATCGCAAGAGCGCAAAGCTGACGAAGTTGCATTTAGCTCTAGTCGGAAATGGGGAGCGATTTCTTTAGAGTTAGGAACGACAATTCTTGTCGGTTCGCCCGAAATGCTACTTAGCGATCCTGAGGCACAAGAGAGAGCCAGACAAATCAGCAGCGAAGGATTGCGCGTGATTGCAGTTGTCACAACCGAAAAAGCTGATATGGGAAGCATGCTGGGTGATGGAAGTGGTAAGTCTTCATCTCCTACGCTACCTGTAAATCTTAAGGATCGAGGTTTGGTGATTCTAGAAGATGCGCTTCGTCATGATGTGATTGACACGATCGCTTCCTTACAAGCAAAAGACATTGTGATTAAAGTAATTTCGGGTGACAGTGTAGAAACTGTTACCTCGATCGCGCGTCAAGCTGGCATTTTGGTCGCAGATGGTACGACTTACTCGCAGAAACAATTAGAAGCTTTAGATGCTCAAGCTTTTTCGCGTGCGGCGCTTACGGGTAGTGTGTTTGGTCGTATTACCCCCGACACAAAACGTCGTTTAATTAATGCCATGGTAAAGCGTGGCGCCTATGTCGCCATGGTTGGAGATGGGGTGAATGATGTGCCTGCATTTAAAGAAGCTCAACTCGCGATCGCGATGAATGATGGGGCTCAAATTAGTAAAGATGTGGCTGACATCGTCCTGTTAGATAACAATCTTTCGGCATTGCCACAGGCTTTTGCTGCAGGTGATGATATCAAACAAAAGATTCTGTCCTCGGCGAAACTCTACCTCACCAAAAATATTATGGTGATTTTGACCATCTCTTTTGTTGGGTTCGTGCAGCTTCCGTTCCCGATTGAGCCCCGCCAAATGACTATCCTTACGATGGCGGTTGTGGGAGTTCCTACCATTCTGATTGCCTTAGGTACGATCAAGCCCAAACGGATCAATGATTTTTTAGGTGATGTGCTAGGTTATAGCTTCCTTGCTGGGTTGATTGGCGCATTGGCGATGACGTTAGGCTATGTGCTCAGCTATTTTTATGGTTCGGGTCTTGCCGAAAATGTAGATGGTTTTCCTATTTTGACTTCTACAATGTTTGCTGAAATCGGTCGAGGTCCAGCACAGGCAGTTTCGACATTGATTGGAATGTTCTTTGTTTTGTTTGTATTTTGGGATGTCACCAATATCTCGATCTGGAAACCCAAAACCCTGCTGAAATACAAATCAATATCGTTGTTGGGAATCGGCATGGTACTGATATCGGTTGTGTTGATGCTCGCCTTACCCAATCTATTTCAAATTGAACGCCCCGATCGCTTGGGTTGGACAATGGCACTATTTTTGCCCACATCGGCGCACTATATTTTACGAATGCTGCAATCGAGTCATTTAATGCGAAACCTGTCGCGATCGCTCACCCAACCATAAATTCCAATCGCGATGGATTTTTAGCAACTGATATTTATTTTATCCATTCATCCAATCTATGCCTGCTAAATCTAACAAACGTCCTCTAATTATTAGCATTCTGTCAGTCCTGATGATAGGTCTAAGCTTGTGGTTAATTGCAATTCGCTCCTATATTCTCCGAACCAGTCTTACTGGAGAGAATATGCCTGATACGGGTGAAGTTATGATCAATCTGAAGCTGATTTCGGGCATGTCACTTGTGGGCATAGGCTTTATTCCCTTGGTATTAGGCGTAGGCTTGTGGGGATTGCTCCCTTGGGCGAGAGCCATTAGTATCTGTTTGTTTTCTTCCTTTATGCTCCCCTGTTTGGCGGCAGCGATCGGTCTAATTTCAGATCCAACCTTTAACCGCGCCAACGATTGGGCAATTGCTGGCGGATGCGCGATCGTCTTGGCAATTTTACTCCATCCCGCAATCGACAAGGCATTTACAGTCAGTAAGTTTTCTCAAAAAGTGGAAGAAGATTAAAAAACTCCTAGCGATCGCTCTCTGAAATTCAGATCTTACGATTTATTTACAGCACGCAGTTTTGGCGTAGCTGATTGCAAGAAGTTTAAGCCCATACGCAACGGCGATTTGTGCTTTTTGTTTAATTTGCGAAGGATTTGAGTAACTTCCATCATCTCTGCTTTTTTTGCCTGTTGTCGCAAATCTTGGCGATCTACAGGCTGATTTTTGCGGGAATTTGCTTTGGAATTAAGCTGCTTGGGATGGGCAATGCAGATAGAATGGCTTTCGATCATGCTAGGTAATTCTGGCTGTCTTTGCAAATATCTCGTCATAAATTGACTGTCATTCAAATAGTCCCCAATGCCAAATTGAGCGGCAGCATTCACGAAAGCATTGACCATGGCGCGATCGGGGTTGTACTCAAAACGGCGGGACGCATCTAGACTTGTGGAATGGTTACGATTGAATGAAAAATTCCCCGATTGATTTGCCAATTGATAGGCTTTATCACTTCCTGTAGCTTCGCGTGTAATGCCTGCTACCGTCAACATACATCGCACGGTGATATAGTCTGAAACTGCAATGGGGTCAGAATAACTGACTTGCCAATCAGGACAAATGCGATCGAGGCGATCGCGAATCTTTTGCCAAGGAATATAGAACCATTTCGTACCGCAATCACTAATACATTCTTGATGATCGGCAACAGGAAAAGGCTGTTTGAGGTCTGAGATAATTTGCTGAATACGCATGGTAAAGCCCTAGTGATAGATGTCTCATAGATTGCTTAGCCATTCATTAAGGTTTCGTCCATTGTTACCCAAATGCACGAAAAATACCCTAGTAAATAACCGTTTGATTATTGTACATAAATCAAACGATTTTGGCTAGAGTAAATTTAGTTGTGCGTTTTTAATGCATGGGCAAGCGGCGATCGCCTAGACTTTTCCCCTCACCGAGAAGCGATCTATCTACGGGCTATAAGGTGTTGTCTGATTTGCACGAGGTTTCCACCTCTTTCTAAAAAGCTAACCCAATAACGTCGACCAACAGGATCGACCTGCCGTCGCAGGATTTCAACATAGAGTTGATTGATGCGTTCGAGGGCTTCAGGGCTTTGGGCAATCTGCTTGCGGATGTCGAGTAGGGAAGTCCCGCCATTTACTGCTCTTAGCCAGCTTTGCAAACCCGATGGATCTGCATCTCGTCCCAAAACGTCACGATAGATTTGATTGATTTGACGCTCAGCCACTCGCTGTCCGCCATTATTGTAACCACCGTTGTTATAGCCGCCATTGTTGTAACCACCGTTGTTATAGCCACCATTGTTGTAGTTACTGTCAGAATCAACTCTTTGCCCGCAGACAATTTGACCAGCGTCCGTGCGAACGCAGACTCTTCTATCATCTCTGTCGGCAAAAGCAGGAGTAGCTGCTGCTAACGCTGTAGCTACTCCGATCGCTGCAATCCCACCCATTTTTATAAGGTTCATATTTTTGACCTAATCATGCTTTTTGAATTTGTCTGTGAAATAATGAGCCTGTAAGCTTAAGACATCATCTACTTATCATTTAGTTGAGAAGTTCTTACCTTCATTTTTTTGCACTCTGGTTGTGAAGGCATGAGTCAACTCAGCAAAACCCTGATATGATAATTTGATTGGTGTACATCTATCAAACATTGGCTACATTGTATGGGACGTGGTGGTAAACGAGAAGGTTCCGGTCGCCCTAAAGGAAGTGGGAAATATGGCGAACAAACCAAAGCTGTACGCTTACCTGTTAGTAAGCTGGAACTTTTGCCTGAGTTGCTCAAGATGGTCTCAGCTCCAACTGAGTTAGATGAAGCAACTACCCATGTGGCTACAGATAGCGATAAAACTGTAGATATGCAATCGCATGTGCGACGCAAGGCAAAAACGCGATCGCCTGAACTTAGTCCTGAAATTGGCACGATTGTGGAAGATGTCTTCAGTCCAGATTGCTCCACCCGATATCGCCTACCGCTTTACATGAATCCAGTATCGGCAGGTTCTCCCGCTTTTACCGAAGATTATGTGGAGGGAAAACTCGATCTCAACCGCCATTTGGTTCGGCATCCTACTGCGACATTTATTGTGAGAGTAACGGGTGATTCGATGATCGATGCTGGAATTCACCCTGGGGATATGTTGATTGTCGATCGCTCCCTAGAAGCTGCAGATGGCAAAGTTGTGATTGCAGTTGTAGATGGAGAACTCACGGTCAAGCGTATTAGTATTGATGCCAATCGACTATTCCTATTGCCACACAACACCAACTATCAACCTCTGAAAATTTTGCCTGAGATGGATTTCTTTGTTTGGGGTGTAGTGACGAATGTAATTCATCCTCTCTAGAACTTGCATCTTGGATTGGGATATAGAAGTCACGCATTGAAGAGTGGCTTAATATTAAGCATCCTTAAGTTTTATACGAAAGGATCAATTTTTTTAACAACAAAAATACATGATATTTCTATGATACCTAGCTTATGCTGTAAATGTGGATTGAAGGAGTGGTAATTCTGGCTTCAGAAGAGGGGATCGAGATGAATTTTTAGCCCACTACTAAGATTCGGAGAGAGTTTATGTCTATTCCAAGTCTCACTTTCCATCCCAAAACGAGCAACCCGAAAACTGAGTTGGGTTGGTGGATCGAAATTTTTTCTGCTCAACCTCCTTGTCTATATTTCTTTGGTGCTTTTGATAGTGCTGAAGAAGCAGAAGCACTGCAAGATGGATTTGTGCAGGATCTCGTTCACGAAGGCGCTCAGGGTATTGCTGTAAGACTGCAATGGTGTCAGCCAACGGAATTAACTGTTACCGACCCACTAGACTATTCGGAGTTCCCGCCTGGCGTTTCACTGGTTTGAGTACATTTCGTCGCTAAACAGCTTATTCTGCCTCAGTATCTTTTTTAGGATAAAAGATAGGGTTTGTGCGTGCTTTCTCTACATATAAGCAAGCATTTTAAAGTGGTCTAGAGCCTCAACAATTCCCCATGCGTAAGGCGATCGCGCTAAGTAGTGTTGAGAGAGGCGGTGAGATTGATGCCAATCGAGCAGTTCTTTTTGAGAATTGCTAACCAACACGCCCAAGGTTTGCTGCTCGAACAGGTTGATGTCGTTGCCAGAGCCACCACATACGAGGGTTGCTTCTGCGGAAATATCTAACTTCGATCGCAGATAGCTGGCAGCATTTCCTTTGCCGCTGCCGAAGGGCAAGATGTCTAGATCGCGATCGCTGCTAAAAATAATTTGGGCAGACAGTCCTACATTCGCCAAGAGATTGCGGATGGACTCGATAACCGCACGATTATTGCTAGATTTGACGTAGTAACTCAGTTTCCAAGGATTCTGTTCGCTGGGGGGCTGCAAAGACAGATCGGGAAAAGACTGGAGCAAGTTGGCGATCGCAGTGCGATGCCATTTCTGCGTTTGACGCTCTGCCCACTCGAGATCGAGTCCCGCTTGACCGTAAATTTCACTGCCCACCCCCGTCACCAGATAATCTGGCTCTAACAACCAGTCCCCTGTCATTGCTCGAAAATTACGAATCAGATCTTTAGCCGAATGAATCGATCGCCCCGTTGCATAGATCAAATAAAACCTTTTGCGATAGGGAAATAGCTTTTGATATAGTGCGATCGTTGCTTGGTTATCCCCAATCAGCGTGTTGTCTAGGTCTGTTACAAGTAAAAATCTCATGTTGGTCTAGTCTATGTTTGCCAAGTTTAGCGAAAAATCGATACTTGAGATCTTTAAGGAGTCAAGGGAAACTCACTATCTAAAACATCAGCTAAACATAACTATATCGGTTCAGCGCCTATTCTTTAAGGGCTGGTTGGAAACGATTGCTTTGACATCGCAAAAAATTTCGCCACGCTTTCCGAGATCTCATTGCCTTGTCTATCTAAAGGCATTGAATGATTTGAGCGATCGAACCATTCAAAAAAGTCAAAATTTCTGCATATTTTTGCCAATTCTTTCTAGCTTCAGCGTTAGGGCAAACGAGAAATCCCTGCAATTATTCCCTTGCAGACACCCGTGAGAAAATCTAAATCGAGCGTTTCTAAGCGATCGCTACGCTTGTGATAGTGAGGATTTCGCATATCTGCCGTATCTGTAATCATGATTGCCTTGTAACCCGCATCCCAAAACGGAGCGTGATCGCTACGACGCGTATCAGGTACAATCAGTCCACGCAAACCCGCAGGCAACCACTCGCAAGGCACAGAAGTTTTCATGTGGTGGCACAAATAGATTAAATCGGGAATCGTCTGTATATTCCCAATCAGTCCAATAAAATCGCCAGTATTCGGATAGAAATATTGCAATCCTTTCGGATAATGCTGTGAGTTAGGGATGCGATCGCAGTAGCCCAGCATCTCTAGGGAAATCATCAGCCGTAACTTTTGATTCTGCTGTTTCAACTTCTCTACGTAGGCTCTGCTTCCCTGCAAGCCATATTCCTCCATATCAAAAGCAATCAGATCGATGGGATAGTTGGCAGGATTTGCAGAAAGCGATCGCGCCAACTCCAGCAGCACGGCAACGCCAGTGGCATTATCATCTGCACCCACACAACCGGGAACGGCATCATAATGAGCCCCAATGAGAATAGGCAATTCCCTTTTAGAACCTTTCCATCGCCTTGAGCTTGGAGCAGAATCGAGCCGCAAAATCAGGTTTTGATGTATATTGCCACGCACCTCAAATTCATGAACTTCAACTTCGCCATACTGCGAGAGCTGCGATCGGATGTATTCTCTAACAAATAAGTGACCACCAGAGGCATAGTAAGGATCGCGTTCTCTTACGATTTTCTGGAGATGCTCCAATAAACGTTCTTGAAGATTTTCCATGGTGATTTCCATACTCAATTTCTTGGAGCCTTTTCAAATATCGCTTGTTAGAATAAACCGCCAATCGCTCTTATCCATGCCATGACTGACCAAACTGGCTGTGGCATCGGGGAAAATGCCTTTTGATTGCAGCGCGATCGCTAGATCGTCGCCATTAGGTACGCAAAACATATGGGTATATCCAGCTAGCGGAGTTGAAATGGTTGAAATGTCAGAGCGAATGCTTTCTCCCCACTGTACGTGCAGCAATGGCAGCATTTTCCCATTACTCTGCAGTTTTAGATCCTTAATCCCCTGTAGAGACAGATAAGAAATCTGACCGCGATATCGAATTAGTGTCGGCTCTAGCGATCGCATTGTGACATCATCCACGCTGTAAATGCCTAAAATCGACGAACATCGAAACCGCACGAGGTTAAACTTCTCATAAATACGCGCTAATCGGTTAGGTTTGCCATCGCCTACATTCATGGAAATCGTATAGCCGCGATCGCATTTGCCCAGACAGGACTGTAACGCATGGTGCAAAAGCCTCATCGAGAGATGTTGTCTCTGATAGTCGGGATGCACTTTTAAATCGCAGAGATACCAAGCCAAATGCGATGATTCTCCTTGGCGGTAAGGTACTTGCCGCAGTATGCCTGCACCCACTGCTGCAACTCGTTCGCCATCCAAGGCAGCAAAGTAATTGACTTCACCCAAGCGATCGAAAAAGGCAAAGTAACGATCGCCGTGATCGATTTGAAAAGAGTCGTTCCCCAATGGATAGAAAGCTGTCTGCTCGATCGCCTCAATTCCAGCTTGGAATAAAGTACGCTCAGCCGATTCAATCCGATGAAATTTCATGACCGAAACCCTACCACAACTTCACGATAGAAAAACGAGCGATCGCTTTCAAGCAATTCCCGACTTAGGGCGCGATCGACGGCTATATGCTCTGCCATAAACGCTGCTAAATTAAGATCGCCATTCAGTCGCCGCCCAATTATCGCACCCCCAGGCTTCAGACAAGCAACGGCATCTGTCAGCATTTGATGGAGATCGTCCAGAGGCATCCAGTCTGAAATATTGGAAAATTGAATTAGATCGAAGCCTTCTACGGTTGCCAGTTGTTGTAGGCGATCGGCAAAAGCACCTTGATGCAGTTGTAAGCGCTCTGTACCAAATGCCCGAATATCCCTCTGGGCAGAGGCTTGGAGATAAAGCGGAACGCCCTCTCCTGCAAGATTGGTCGTATAGCGATCGCCCCAGACCTGCGTTAAAAAATAATTCTCCTTGGGAATAAAACGCTGTAAGGCTTGGGCAAATACATCGGCAAAATGCTCGCCAAAGCTGCGATCCATCGAGTAGTTGACCGCTGCTTCACCGAACGTCTGCACGAGTTTACTCCGCTCGAAGACTTGCTCAAACAGCTCCCGCCATTGTGGGTGATGAATCGCTGCTAGGGGTTCCTTTAAAGGCTCGATCCCATTCCAAGCGAATTTTTCTGCCAGTTCGCGAAATAGCTGCTCAAAGCGTCCGAGCCGATTTACGCCAAAGGCAATTTGATCCTGTCTGGCATCCCAAAAAGCTTGTGCGATCGGAGGTAAGTAGGCGCGTAAGTTGGCATAGATCCTGAGCCGATCGCGATCGCTTGCCGATAAATCTGCACAAATCAATTGCAATTGTTCGTCTAGAGACAAATGGCATAGGGCTTGTCGGCGCAGTTCCACCAGATGGAGTTGGGCGGGATTCAGATCTACAGCTTCGATTTTGGCGATCGCGGGACTCGCGAGTAAACTGAGGGCGGTGCAGCCCCCTGAAGCCACTAAGAGAACCCTTAGCGATTGTTGGCGTTTTGCCAATTCTTGGATGACACGCAGTTCGATCCGAGGATCTTCGCGCACCTGTGAGAAGGCAATTTCTGAGACGATTTTAGGATTACAAACCATGATACAAACTCCAGAAGTAGTGAGCACCAAGTATCAAGCCCTGGATCGCCTGTCCCCGCGCATAGGGACTCATCCAACCCGTTTCGGCTAGGAGCAACAGGTCTCTAGCATGTTCGGTATCTAGCTTTTCGTGTACAGCATAGTGGGACTGACTACCCGCCGCCGTCCAGCCTCGCTGGTCTAGGGTTCGGGCGATCGCAGCACTGATACCGACATAGAGATGTTCGATGATGCCGAGCATGGCTGCGCCCGATTCTCCTGAATGCATTAGGCAATAGGTCAAAATCGATTGGTTAAACGCCAATACGGGGATCGTGCAGGGAGATTCCAGTTCGCCATCCGTTGCACCCAAGGCGCGAAGGTATTGCTGAAAGGTATATTTATGCGATCTCCAGCGATCGCCATGTCCGTGCTCTTCGGTGATATTTGCCAGCAATGGCAAGCGAGACTCCAAAGTTGCCGTTCGTGCCAATACCGCCG
Source organism: Tumidithrix helvetica PCC 7403 (assembly GCF_965232925.1). NCBI lineage: Bacteria > Bacillati > Cyanobacteriota > Cyanophyceae > Pseudanabaenales > Pseudanabaenaceae > Tumidithrix > Tumidithrix helvetica. The sequence continues at coordinate 79,547 of NZ_CBDDRA010000019.1, read as the reverse complement.
CTAGTGGCTGAGAGAATGACTCCACCGCAAACCGAAAGGGCAGTTGACTGCGCCGAAATGCATCGCGATCGGTCGTGGGATCTTCCATCCAGAGCATATAGGGATGGGAATTAAAGTTATACACCTCTGCTACCCGCCATACCGCCGCCTGTAGAGATGGCAACTGGAACAGAGCTTCGACAGCCAATTCAGGATATTGCTGAGTTCTGGGGGTAGCGATCGCCTTCTCGATCAACATTTGCATCATTTTTCTTTCCTCTCTTTTTACTCAATGAACCACAACGGAACCGACGGGCTGACGCTGAAAGCTAGCGGCGATGAAGTCTCGCACAAAGGAAAGATAAGAAGGAATGTAAGGCGCACCCTGACGTAGGAGATCTGACTTTAACTCTTGATGGAGGCGGGGTAGGTGATACCAAGGTACGGCTGGATAAAGATGGTGTTCTAAATGATAATTCTCATTGCACATAAAGAATCGCACCAAAGGAATGGTCAGGATCGTACGGGTTCCGCGAATTAGATCGGCTTCATGTTCGAGAAGCGTGTGCTGACTCATGCCGCGAATATTGACCATGGTATTAATCCACAGCATCGGAATCAGCCACCCATGAATTAATAAAGCGGCTGGTATGGGCGATCGCAGCACAGCCGTAGCGAATAAGCCGAGCAGGATAACTTCGATCGCAATCCATACCCGCTCGGAATGATTTCCCTGCCGAAAGCCGAGGATGGGAATTGCAATAATGTAAACAGGATAGCCAACGATCAATCTTCCCCAATGCATCAAAAAGGTGAGCCAGTTCCATTTTGTATAGTTCTTGTAATGGTCGGGATCTCCCTCTACGCCCAAGTGCTTATGATGTTTGAGGTGTAGGACTTTATAAGCTGAGAAATTTTGTCCGACGGGCAAAGCGCAGAGAATACTTAGCCATCGATTCCATTGAATATTATGGCTCAGAACGCCATGCACTCCCTCATGGGTAAAGAGGCTAATGCCATGTAACGAAGCTGCCGCCAAGAGATACAAGGGCAAACAGAGGATATACGACCAAGGTGCCGAGATCGCTTGCACGAACTCATAGGCTGTAAATGCTGCTATGACGTACAAACCGATGAAGATGGGTAAGCGCTGTGGGTGGCGATCGAGCGCATGGATTTGTTTGAGCAGTTCGGGATTGAGCTTGGGCTTTTCTACCTCTTCGCAGGGAGCAGATTGCTCGAGTCTAGTTCCATTTTCTGAGAATTGTTGTGTTTTCATGGGTCTAAGGATTCTCAAAGATAGGTTGTATACGTGGCGATCGCGAAACTTGATCTCTCACGCTTGGAAAGATACCAGATTTGATTTTCTTAAAGATTCGCTTTTAGGATCGCCGCTTAAAAAGCATTAACAAGATGGGCAAAATCTGCCGTGGACATAGAATAGGTGGGATACATGGTTTGCTCGGGATCGCTTGGGATTCTGTGAGCCTGTGCGACAAACGCGATCGAAAGACCAATAACCAATGTGGGTACAAAAACTTTGATGAAAGACATTCCCTTAAACTGCTGCATAACCGCCTCCAAACTTTGATTTCTATATTTTTAAGTTTGAGGGATTTTTCTCTGCATCTAGACTCAGCTTTGCGCTCAGTTTTGCACTCAGTTTTAGTTATATTCTTGCTGAAACTAAGTCAAAGCTAGACTTTGGTTGCTGGTAATTACTATGCCGTTGTGACCGTCCAAGAGGTTTACGAAAATTAAGGATTGTAGGAAATAAGATGGGTTCGGTTAGGGATATGCGGCATGGGAGAAGCAATCGGTATCAAAAACGAATATTTTGGCTGGGTGTGTGAATTGCTTGATTTATGTATAAATTGTTTGATTTAAAGAATATTCCACCTGCGATCGCCTCTTCCAATCGTGCGATATCGTACTTTAGAGAGAAAGACTTAACAACACTTTCATAGGACGATAAGAGCAACTATGCTGTACACTCGTTCTTTGATCTCTCATTCCTCGGCAAAATACGCTGATTTTGTTTGACTCTACCTGCACGGGGTGGTAGGGTGACACTGCCTTTCTCTGTGACGGTCAAATTGAAAGGCCAATTTAAAAGTCATTTCCTAAAATTCAGACTGCCTTAACCCTAGATCTGAGTCAAATGCACACCAGATCTACACAACCTTTTGCGCCCTAAATTCATATTTCCCAAATATCCATTACCCCGTGAGCGATCGCTTTTAGTAGCAAGGTCGCTTTTTCTGCTTTCCCATTGCCAACCATTTTTGTAGAAAACTATGAACATTCTTCTAATTTATCCCCTGTTTCCGAAAAGCTTTTGGTCATTTGAGAAAACCTTAGAACTGGTTGGCTTTAAAGCCCAACTCCCACCCCTTGGCATTATCACCGTCGCTGCAATTTTGCCGCAGCACTGGGGCTTTAAACTGGTCGATCGCAATATCCGCGATGTCACCGAAGCAGAATGGGAATGGGCGGATATGGTCATCATGTCTGCGATGATCGTACAAAAAAAAGATTTCGTCGACCAAATTCAAGCTGCAAAACAACGGGGCAAATTGGTTGCCGTTGGTGGGCCTTACCCCACAGCCTTGCCCAAAGAAGCCGAAGCCGCAGGTGCTGATTTTCTGATTTTGGATGAAGGCGAAATTACCCTGCCCCTATTTGTGGAAGCGATCGAACGCGGCGATCGCTGTGGGATTATTCGCTCGAATGGCGATCGCCCCGATGTTACCGCCACACCCATTCCTCGTTTTGACCTGCTGGAGCGAGATGCCTATGCCGAAATGTCCGTACAGTTTTCGCGCGGTTGTCCCTTCCAGTGTGAATTTTGCGACATTATCATTCTCTACGGACGCAAACCCCGCACCAAAACACCTGCCCAAATTCTTGCAGAACTGCAATGTCTCTACGATCTAGGTTGGCGACGCAGTATCTTTATGGTAGATGACAACTTTATTGGCAATAAGCGCAACGTCAAGCTGATGTTGCAAGAACTTCAGCCTTGGATGGAAGAACGCAATTATCCCTTCTCTTTTGCCACGGAAGCCTCAGTGGATCTTGCCCAAGATCCTGAAATGATGGACATGATGGTGAAATGTAACTTTGGTTCGGTTTTTCTCGGTGTAGAAACCCCCGATGCCGATAGTCTTGCGCTCACTAAAAAGTTTCAAAACAATCGCGATCCGCTCTCGGAATCTGTGATTAACATTGCCAGAGCAGGTTTGCGTGTCATGGCTGGCTTTATCATTGGCTTTGATGGCGAGAAAAAAGGAGCAGGCGATCGCATCGTACAATTTGTGGAACAGACCACCGTTCCGACTGCCCTGTTTAGTATGCTACAAGCTCTTCCAGACACTGGTTTGTGGCATCGCCTGATCAAAGAAGGACGCATGATCTCTGATAACAGCAACGGGCATCAAGCTACCTTGATGAACTTCACGCCCACGCGCCCCTTGGAAGACATTGCTCGTGAATATGTCCATGCATTTTGGACGCTCTACGATCCCTTGGTATTCCTCAATCGCACCTACCGACATTTCCTCATTCTTGGCGAATCCGATTATAAGAAGTTGAAGCGCAGAAAGGTTGAAAAAACTGCAGGTACGCCTAGTATGAATTGGGTGGCAATTCGGGCATTGCTGACCTTGGCATGGCGTCAGGGTGTGGTTCGCAAGACCCGTTTTCAATTTTGGAGTCATCTATTTGACTTGCTCAGACGCTATCCAAATGTTGTCACTAGCTACCTCTCAGTCTGCGCCCAAGGCGAACACTTTTTGGAATATCGTCAAATCGTGCGCGATCAAATCGAAGCACAGCTAGCTCTGTATCTCGCCAACAAGCCCCAAGAGCCCGTATTTCAAAAGGTAGCAGTGGAGCCAGAAAAGGTTCTGAGAACTTAAACATTCTAGAAATTTTAGAATCCACAGGAGAATCTACACTTGAAACTTTGTCGCGATCGCTCGAGCAATGAGTCAGCGATCGCAGCGATCTCTATACACTGGCGATAATTCATCCTCGGTTTCCTACCAGTTCTTGGCAATTCGGTTACAATTGATTACAAAAGTAGACATTTTTCAGAGATCTTATGGACTCTATTGACTTAGGTAAGCTATTGCAAAAGGGCTTTTACGTGACATTAGGCGCAACTGCCAGCCTTCTTGAGGTTTTACAAGACCCACGCAAACAAGAACAAAGTTTCAGTGCCTTGCGCCGTGACTTTGACAGCTTGACGCAAGAGTTAGCCGAAAAGGGGGTCGTTACCGAATCTGAAGCCCGCAGTTTGGTTGACAGTTTTATTGCCCGACAAATCAAGACAGATGGTAGTTCCAAAACCACTGAATCAGATGCTCCTTCTACGGTGACCGTGAATACCACGGCGACAGATGTGGTCGAGCCGATCGCCGAACCAAAAGTTTCAGCGAATGTTCAAACCGATCTTAAAGATTTAACGCAGCAAATTGCCGATCTCAGAGCAGAGTTAGAAAACCTGCGCCAAAAAGACAATTAACTATTTTCAGACGACTTCTGTGGGATAGCCTCTTGGCTATCCGTTCTTACCCATGCTTCTTTCCTGCCCATAGACCTATCGCTCTGTCGTTGCTACGTCAGAAACCGTTCCAACTACATCAATCGTCTCGCTCCTCTTGACAATCCGCCGATCGTAAACGGCATAGATGTACTGGACGGTTTTATTCATTTCTCCCAAAGCATTCTCAACTGTAGACCCCGTCAAGCGATCGCTTACAACTTATAGAGGCATACACGGGAGTAGAGTAAAATAATTGTCCCCCTACGGCACTTTCTCTCTTATTTGCCATGCCCTCTGACTATTTAAAGCGAATTTTGACTGCCCGTGTCTATGATGTTGCCCAAGAGACACCCCTAGAGGTAGCTCCCAACTTATCAGCCCGTCTGAATAATAAAATCTTGCTCAAGCGCGAAGATATGCAGTCGGTGTTTTCGTTTAAGTTGCGTGGCGCTTATAACAAGATGGCTCAGTTAACGCCCGAACTCTTGGCAAAAGGGGTGATTGCTGCATCGGCAGGAAACCACGCTCAAGGTGTTGCCCTCTCTGCGCGCCAGCTAGGAACGCGTGCGATTATTGTCATGCCCATGACCACACCGCAGGTCAAGGTCGATGCCGTCAAAGCACGCGGCGGCATGGTGATCTTGCATGGTGACACCTATGATGATGCCTATACCTATGCTCGAAAGCTAGAGTTAGAAAAAGGCTTGACCTTTATTCATCCCTTTGATGACCCCGATGTGATTGCAGGGCAGGGCACGATTGGCATGGAAATTTTGCGGCAATGCCAGAAGCCGATCCATGCGATTTTTGTCGCGATCGGGGGAGGGGGGTTGATTTCAGGAATTTCTGCCTATGTCAAGCAATTACGTCCTGAAATTAAGATTATTGGGGTTGAGCCGATCGATTCCGATGCGATGTCGCGATCGCTAGAAATTGGACATCGGGTGCGCCTACCTCAAGTCGGTTTATTCGCCGATGGTGTGGCAGTGAGAGAGGTCGGCGTGGAAACCTTCCGTCTGTGCCAGCAGTTTGTGGATGAAGTCATTCTGGTCGGAACCGATGATATCTGCGCGGCAATTAAAGATGTCTTTGAAGATACGCGCTCCATCCTGGAACCTGCGGGGGCTTTGGCGATCGCGGGGGCAAAAGCCTATGTGGAACGCGAACAAATTACGGGGCAAACCCTTGTTGCCGTTGCCTGTGGTGCTAACATGAACTTCGATCGCCTCCGTTTTGTCGCTGAGAGAGCCGAGTTAGGAGAACATCGCGAAGCAATTTTTGCTGTGGCAATTCCCGAGTCACCAGGAAGTTTGCGGCAGTTTTGCGAAAGTATTGGTAGACGCAATCTCACCGAATTTAGCTATCGCATTGCCGATGCGAAGGAAGCCCATATTTTTGTAGGGGTGCAAATTCAGAATCGGGCGGATGCGGTCAAGATGTTAGAAACCTTTGAAGCCAATGGATTTAGAACCGTCGATCTTACCGATGACGAACTCACGAAATTACATTTGCGCCACATGGTCGGTGGGCGATCGCCTCTTGCCCATGATGAGCTACTCTATCGCTTTGAGTTCCCCGAACGTCCTGGAGCTTTGATGAAGTTCGTTGATTCTATGAGTCCTAACTGGAATATCAGCTTGTTTCACTATCGCAATAATGGAGCTGACTACGGGCGTATTGTGGTTGGCATTCAAGTGCCACCCCATGAAATGGAAGCATGGCATGAATTTCTCGATACCCTCGGCTATCACTATTGGGATGAGAACGAGAATCCAGCCTATAAATTATTTCTAGGATAAAGGAAATATTCTTGGTTGGAAATTTTACTGTAAGTTCCGTTTGAAATCTAGCGATCGCTTTAGGCTTTCGCAGCTTTGGATAATGCGTACACCTGTAGGGGCAATTCATGAATTGCCCCTACTTGCCATTGAGATTTAGATCGTCAAAGTCTTGTGCAATCTATCATAACGATCTTAAAATAGAATTAATTTGGTAAAAAAAGATGGAAATTTCAAGCTTAGATAAACAAGAAATTATTAGCGCTCTCACATTTGCAGATTTGGAAGCGATCGCAAGCCAAATCGTGCAGCGCATTATTTCCCAAGAAGCGGCAAGTCTGATCCCAAATCAATACAGACAAGAAATTCCTTTTGACTCAGCAGCTACTCCTTTCTGGCAAATTGTTATGGAAAACTCCAGTAAAGTTCCAGAAAAAATATGGGGTGGCATTCCTAGCGATGCTTCTGAAAATTTAGATGCATATTTATGAAAGGTGAATAGATTATGAGTATGATTATTGACTTACCCCCAAAATTAGCAGAAAGGTTAGAAACCTATTTAATTGAGCATCCTGAAGAATCACTGGTCGATCTGATTCAAGAAGTGCTTGACTATAAGTTTCCTCGAAAAGACTCCTCTAAGCTATTAGAGCTAGCTGGAATTGTTTCTGATGCTTCTTTTGATAGTTCTGAACATGCAGAGGATCGAATAGAGTGAATCGTCTTGTTGTTGATGCAGGAGCATTTATTGGACTTTTTTACAGTAAAGATACCCATCATAGTCAATGCGTTCAAGGATTCTCTCAATTGGCGCATCAAAATGTTACTTTACTCGTTTCTATCCCAATTGTCTTTGAGGTTTACAAGTGGCTGTTACAGAAAACAAGTGTACTTGTTGCTCGTCGTTCCTTACAGATTATGCGTGAGAGCATTCATACAGTTCCCGTAAATCAATCGGATTTTGAAGAGTTGCAAGCCATGTTGGAGCGACTCTCTGATTGGCAGGGAACACTTGAGGATGCTTCTGTTATATCTACTGCAATTCGCTACAAATGTGCTGTCTGGACGTTTAACTATCGTGACTTTGTAGCTTTTAACGAAATTGAGTTTTGGAACCCAGAATAATCTACCAGTTCAAAAATGTTCTTATAGCCTTTGCTTACACAGTTCTTTCCATCAAGATCGCCTCGTCAACTTATCTCAAAAAAATTTAATTGCCTAATAGTGAAGGAAGTAAAGATAAAGAGTAAAAAGACAAGAGGATAAAAGGTTACAAGAGTCCTGAAGCTGAACAGGCAACCCGAAAACCAAGAGCGTAATAACGCCCCCTCGGATCGTCTGAGAGGCGAACTGCTGAACGGCAAAACCTAGGATCAGCGTCCCATGAACCACCGCGCAATATGCGAGTACTATTATTTTCGCGTTCGACAGCTTTGCCAGTTTTCCGAATTCGAGAGCTTTCGCTATTATATTTTTCGTAACTGTCCTGACACCATTCCCAGACATTCCCATTCATATCATACAAACCCCAAGCATTCGGTTTCTTTTGTCCTACAGGATGAGTTTTCTTCCCAGAATTTGCAGAATACCAAGCATATTCACCTAACTGAGATTCATCGTTGCCAAAAGAATATGCTGTAGTCGTCCCTGCACGATAGGCATATTCCCATTCAGACTCGCTAGGCAACCTAAATTGCTGACCAGTTTTCTGTGACAGTTTCTTACAAAACTCCTGAGCATCATTCCAAGATACTCGTTCTACAGGATTTTGCTCGCTGTCAGTAAATTCAGAAGGATTATTCCCCATAATCGCTTGCCACTGTGCTTGCGTAACTTCATATTTGCCCAAGTAAAAAGTGGAGATATTGACATCTTTAATTTGGGGACGCTCATCTTCAGATCCTTCCTCTTCCGGCGCAGAACCCATCGTAAATTTGCCTTTAGGAATATAGAGCAGTTCCAGATTCTCGCCGTTACCAAAGTCTACCGTCAAAGAATGAGACGGTTTTTCAATGATCATTTTTAGAAATACTGAGATTATTTTTAGAAGTACTACACCAGAAACTCCAACAAAGCCTAAGCCAGCAATAGTAATCAATCCTCGTCTGGATAAACGAATAGATGATGGAAATGTTAATAGTGGTACTGATGAGGCTTGAGAATGTGATGAAATGGGTGAATTTTGTCGTGATTCTTGACTGCGTTTAGCAGATTCTTCCTGTTGCTTTTTCAACTCTGCTTCTCGTGCTGCACAAACGGCAGTAACTCGATCTTGAATGTCTTCATCTCTCAAACCCAAGACTTCTTGCAAATCCTTGAGATTTACGCGGTATTTCACGGTTAAAGGGAATTGTAATTGAACGGCTTTCTCTAGTGTTTTTTGATAGCGTTCTAGGTTTTTTAGACGTCTGCGATCTGGCTCTAGGACTTCATTCATTATGGCAATTGCAATCTGATCAGACAGCCCCCACTCCTCACGCTTCAGTTCTAAGATATCCTCTCCCACAATGGATATCCTACCATTTTGGACATATTTTTCCACGAGACGGCGATAATGAAGTTTCCGATCTACTCTTGCTTTAATTAGTTTAATTTTGATGCCTTGTTTGATTCCATAAATCTCTGGCTCCATGTTGGGTTTGGCAGTTTTTACATGTCGTTTGGCATATTCATGCAACTCATCTGCCGAGATATAACCATCGCCATCCTGTTCCGCTGCACCCGACTCAATGCCTTGGACGATATAACTCGTATAAAGTGAAAGTTCCGCACCTTCTTGCTCAAAAGATTTCTGTGTCGAAGTCGAGGAAGTTAGCAATACGCTACCTTCAACCTCTAGCTGCGGGTGAATATTGACATCAACACTTTTGGTCCTCCATCCTTCTGCAAACGCACCACTGTAACAACAGTCAAGAATCACAACTTGATTACGCTGGTAACGGTAATCGCTCATAACGTCTTGGATAACACTGGCTGAGAGCGAATTGCCTTTAAAGTTATCCTTGCTAGTGTTGCGGGTACAGAGATAAAGTTTGCTATTATCATCGGTAATCCCATGTCCAGAGAAATAGAGCAATCCTAAATCGCCTTTTTGACAGCTTTTAAATAACTCCGCGATCGCGGTTTGCATCTGCCCCAAATCTGGATCGATCAGGGTTCGTACTTGCTCAAAAGGTTCTAGCTCTGGATCTTTCAGTACGCGCGACATCGCTTGCACATCCATCGGTGCAGCAAGTAATGTTGGTAGTCCTTCCCCATACTGACTCACCCCAATCAGCAGAGCCTTTTTAGCCATTGGCAATGTCCTTATTCTTGCTCATGGTTTCTAAAAGCCCATTAGCGATTTGCTCACCGATTAGCGCCGCTTTTGCGCCAGTGGTTTTGATGGTTGCTTCGCGATCGCCGACTTTAACATGTACCTCGATCGGCTTTTCAGCAAATTTCTCACTCAAAAAGCCGAAGAATCCCACAATTTTGCAGAACTTAACTATAGCCGTCAACATCCCAGGAATTTTATCTAGTCCGCCTTTGCCAAGCTTTTCAGGATTCAGATCTTCAGTGCGCTCTACGGCTTCGGCATCGCCCTGTTCGCGTAGCTGCTTTAGCAGTTTCTTGGCAAACTCCTGCCGCTCATAGTCGTCTGCATCGTCTAGGGCAAAAGTAACTTCAACGATCGGCTCACTCACCATACAAAAACCAAAGATAATTTGATCTAATGTGGCATTTTTCTAAAGCTTTGTACAGAGGAAAATCGTATTTTTCATAGTCGCCTCTAGATATTAAGTCAGTTTGGGCTAATGGCTTTAGGTGGCGTGATAGTAAGGATTTGTGAGGTTCTGTATAATAAACACTAGATGCTATCGCACGATTCCCCTAGTATCAACACAAAAGGTGGCTTCCCAATGACCCAACTCACACTGCAAATGCAGATGCTCTCACAGAAGCGATCGCATTGCTCGAACTGAGTGAAAAAATTCGGCTGCGCGACCTTTTAGATGCTCAAATTGCTCAAACGAAACCCTCTAACCAAGAGATCGCTCTCGAACCTGCGATCGAATGCTTTCGTCAAGGCTGGCAGAATGTTATGACAGGAAATATTCATCCGATTTCTGAACTATGGGAAGAAATAGAATTAGAGAAGATCGCGTAAAGCCTCTGCGATTTTTGGTCTGAAGCGATCGAGAAAATCTTGCCACCCGACTAGAATCACTTGGTGGTGAATCAGCGTATCGGGATTAATCGCATCCATGCCAAAACCAATTTCCCGACCTTCCAAATCGCAGCAAACTAGACCTGCTGCCTTAGCGATCGCTAAGGGCCCCACCGTATCCCAGAGCTTCACGCGACGATTGAGATAGATATATAAACTGGCGCGACCTAAAACCACTTCCATCACCTTCAGTCCAAAGCTTCCCAAACTGTAAAACTCCGCTTGAGGAATTGCCGAGCGAATCGCAGCACCATAGGCATATTCATCTTTAGAGCTAAGGATAACCTGACAGGAATCAGGGAGAGGCATCTGAGGAATTAATGGCTTAAAAGTAGAATTCTCTCGATTGGCATCGGCACTTATATTCAGATTGTCATTCAGATTGGAAAACAATCCATCGATCGCACTGCCACCAAAATAAAAGCGATCGCCTACGGGTGCGTAAACCCATCCCATAATTGGCTGATGCGCTTTTAGCAAGCCAATCATCACAGCATAATTCTCTTGTCCGTGGATAAAATCTTCAGTGCCATCGATGGGGTCAATAAACCACAAACTCGCTTGGTCTTGCTGGCAGTCATTTTGCAGCCATTGCTTTTGCGACAGCGAATTTTCCTCGCTGATCACAATATCGCTAGGAAACCATTGCTGAAACTGCTGGGTAAGCAAGCCATCAAGAATGCGATCGACATTCGTAACGCGATCGTCAATGCCCTTGTCATCGACTTGAAAGCCTTCCGTTCTCAGTTGCACCGCTTTTTGCCCAGCCTCGCGCACAAATTTAAGGATTTCAGCATTTTGGCTGGGACTTAATTCAGAACCTAGTTTGAGGTTTAACTCAGAATTTACTTTGGAGTTCATGACTTGCCTTTAGAGAATAGACGGAAATAAAGCGATCGCCAAAACTCAGCCAAGGGATAACTGAGATAGGTAAGCGGATTGACCGTAACGATAATGTCGCGACAGCCAACTTTTGCCAACGCCACAATCGCCCAAGCCACCCAACTCGGCGACATCACTCCATAGGGATTGAGTTCGCTTTTAAAGGGACCAAGCACCAACTTACGAATGATACAGGGAGCATCTAAACGCCGTAGGGTAATAATTTCCCCGATCGCGCGTTTCGACAGTTCGTAAAGCGGACTAAAGGCGGGATTGACTTCTGCTTCGGAAGTGTTAACCCACACCTCTTTTACATCAACCTGTTTTGAATCATTTTTAGAACGATTTGCTGCGATCAAAAAGAGTTCCATCCATCGCCATACCGAAAAGGTATTGACCTCAAAGGATTTTTGAATTGCCTCAGGCGTGCGATCGCCTAGTACATTCACGCCATGATTTAAAACGAGAATATCAATTCCTTGCAGGCGATCGCGTAATTCAGCTTCCGCCCCCAATTTCCAAGTTACAACTTCGATATTCCGATCCGCAACCTCAGCAAAACTGACATCAGGAGAAGTGGTCAACGCTACGATCTTCGCCCCCTGTTGGGATAATTCTGCAATGAGCGATCGCCCCATCGTGCCCGACGCACCTGTCACTGCGATGACTTTACCTTTGAGCGACAAACTAGTTCCCATGATTTCGAGCTACAAGCAAAATTTTACGACAGAAAGTTAAAACCAAAATACGAGCAAATTCAAGCAATCCTCACAATTTCTAGGACTACTAGATAACGTCTCATTTTGTTTGCAATCCTCCCTTAAATCATGAGGATACCTATTGGGGCAGGCGATCGGGCAGTTAAATACATTACGCCCAAGCATTAAGATTGATTAACCTCAACCTAAGCATTCTACCCGAATCGCTAGAATTTCTGCCTTGCGATCGATCGCGTGGTTAATGTTTGGTAAAAATTTGACTGGCAAAGGAACTTACAAATCCTTAAAACCGATCTTAGAATGTACATAGCAAGTAAAGCAGTATTTTCTAGTGGGTAATTTTGTGAAAAGAGGTTTCGTCAGCATTATTGCAACTAGCCTAATGTTGTTTGGTGGAGCGATCGGGACAACGGGGGCAATTTTAACAGCCGCGCCAAGGCCAATCCAAGCGCAGGATATCGACGAGGAGACCAATATTCGCGTTTACAAGGCAGCTAGCCCTGCGGTCGTGTCCATCCGCTCGGCAAGTGGTAATGGTAGCGGCAGCATCATCGACGCCAAAGGTTTAGTGCTTACCAGCGCCCATGTGGTAAAGGGCTCAAATACCGTCACCGTGACTCTGGCAAACAAGCAAAAGCTACAGGGGCAGGTAATCGCCAGCAGCCGCAATCCTGACTTAGCGCTGATTAGACTGCAGGGTGTCACCAGCGATCTACCCACGATCAAAATTGGTTACTCAAGCCAGATTCAAGTCGGACAAAGAGCCTTTGCGATCGGCGATCCCTTTGGACGATTTGCAGGAACCCTGACTACGGGGATCGTGAGTCGCATTGACACAGACCGCAACTTAATTCAAACCGATGCGGCACTTAACCCTGGTAACTCTGGCGGGCCTTTGCTCAACGGACGAGGTGAATTGATTGGGGTCAATACCTCCATTTATACCTCTGGAGATCGTGAAGGCAATATCGGTTTGGGGTTTGCGATTACCGCAGACACCGTGCGCGAGTTTATGGCAGCAGTGCAGCAAGGGCGCATTGCCAATAACAATCCTGTTAAACAGCCTCCCACAGCGCTTTTACTAAATGGTGCAGCGATCGCCAGCACGTTAACCGCTCAAGATGAGACCCTGCCCGATGGCAGCTTGTATAAGGTATTTCAATTTGAAGGACAGGCAAGACAGCGTGTCGTACTGGAAATGCGCAGCACGGATATCGACCCATACCTAGCTTTGTTTGATGCCAATGGCAATAAAATTGCCGAAGATGACGATAGTGGCGGTGGCAAGAATGCACGAATTACGATTACCCTGCCTAAGACTGGTCGATACACCCTCTATGCCAATTCTTACGAACCTGGGGATTCAGGACGTTTTACCCTCAGCGCTAAAGTCAATGACTATCAAACACCTACAGCGGCTGATTTCTCTGACCCACCCTCCAATAGTCAATCTGCAATTCTTCTGCAACGCAATGGCACTTTAGGAGCAGGTAGTCGCATTTTTGCACGGGATGGGAGCCTGTTTGACACCTTTAGTTTCTCTGGAACAGCCGGACAAATTGTTAAAATTACGCTGAGCAGTCGAGATTTCCATCCTTATCTCGTGATCTTCTCTCCCGATCGCCAAGTTCTCAAAGAAAACAACGGCTTACCCGATCGCAAAAATGCGGCGATTACCTTAGAGCTGCCGTTTACAGGAACCTATCGCGTGGTTGCAAATGCCTTTGACCGTTCGGGGCGCGGCAACTATTCGCTTACCGTGCAGAGACTTCGATAGGTTTGAGAGCATAGATTTGCTTGGGAACTTCTCTTTCTAAGTTGGGTCAATAATCTTGAGCTTCTACATCCCTTGATTTACCCGCAGTCGTCATTTTCTCAGTCAGCCTTAATTTACTGAGGTGCGATCGGGATAACAAAGGCGATCGCGCTCTGAACGTCGCTAGAGTTTGGCAAGAAATTGATGATTTTAGGATTTTGACAAAAAAGGGGGCTTTAGCGATGAAAAAGCAAGTGCTAATTGGTTTAGGGTGTAGTTTGGGATTTAGCTTGGGTTTGGCTTTGACAAATATCTCTCAAGCTTGGGCAGTGCAACCCTCTCCTGTCGATCAACATGCTGATATAGCTTGGTCTAAGGTTGTTGATAACCCATTTGATGGCAGAGTTGTCTATGACAAGAACTATACAGATGATTTTGCCTTTGTTTCAGTTTGGTCAAAACAAGGCATTCGTGCAACTTACACCCGCTATTGGAAGGTCGTAGATGGCTATAAACCCGTTTGGCGGACTCGTAGGGTTTACAGCCACCATGAAGGAAAATACGTCGATCGCGAATATCAAGATCGCGAGCCCGTGTATCGACAACTTTCTGAAGATATAGCTCCCAAGGAAATCATGTTTGCGATTCGCGGACAGGTCTATCGTTATGAAGATGGAATTGTAGATCCGAGTCTTGCAAATGCTCTAACTACAGCGCCATCAGGAAACATGACCATTCGAATTGTTTTCCCAAATGGTAAAACCTTGGAAACGGAAATTGGTAGTGACACCGTAGAAGCATGGAAAACAATTTTTAAGTGATACCCATTTCAATTAGATTAGCAACCGATTTGAAGTCTACGCGATGCAAAGGCTTTGATTATGCATGAATGTTTGGCAGCTACCTCTGGGGGATTTTTTTGAATTTGCCCAGAAATCAGATGACTTCTCTTTCCCAAAGCGTTTTATGATGGGATCAGATCGTCATTTTGTGTAAGAAACTTGTTAGAAATCAACGCTATTTATTTATTCTTCATTCTGTTCCAGCTCCCATTTACACTTGTATTGTTGGCAAGACTAGGAACAGCCCCCAGTCGGATTTTACCCCTACAGCGGCTGTCATCTGATGAAGAAGATAAAGCGAAGCGATCGCCTAAAGTTTCCGTCGTAATTCCGACCTTAAATGAAGTTTTGCGGCTACCCACTTGCTTAGAGGGAATGCGCGATCAAGCCGTCGCAGAAATTATCGTGGTTGATAGTCGATCGCAGGATGGTACAGCCGAGTACGTCCAAAAGCTGCAAGCTGACTATCCTAACAAACTACGCTTGATTACGGACGATCCCCTGCCTAAGGGTTGGGTGGGGCGACCTTGGGCGTTGCATACAGGATTTTTAAATGCCAATCCTGATAGTGAGTGGATTTTGGGCATTGATGCCGACACCGTGCCGCAGGCAGGTTTGGTGGCGAGTTTAGTCCAAAAGGCGATCGCGGAGGGCTATGATATTGTCTCGCTTTCACCCAAATTCATTCTCAAGACCGCAGGCGAACAGTGGCTACAGCCTGCTTTGCTCGTAACGTTAATCTTTCGATTTGGGGCAACAGGCGATCGCAATCAATTTACCCAAACGCGCGTAATGGCAAATGGGCAGTGCTTTCTCTCTCGCAAGTCAACCCTTACCGATTTATCGGGTTATGAGCTAGCAAAGTCTTCTTTTTGCGATGATGTGACGCTGGCAAGGATGGCGGCACAAAAGGGTGCAAAGGTGGCTTTTTTAGATGGCGCGGAGTTGATGCAGGTGCGGATGTATACCTCAATGGCAGAGACTTGGAAAGAATGGGGGCGATCGCTCGATCTTAAAGATGCCGCAATGCCTCTACAAACTTGGATAGACTGCCTATTTTTGCTAGCCGTGCAAGGTCTCCCATTACCTTTGGCGATCGGTTTATTGACAATAACGTTCGCGATGAGTTCAGCCATTAGCGCTTCTATCTTGAGTTGGACTTTATTAGGATTAAATGGATTTCTTGTCTTGATTCGTTGGTTGCTTGTGTTGGGAATTCGCTCTAGCTATACAGAAGTGGGGCTATGGTTCTGGCTATCTCCGATCGCCGATCCCTTTGCCGTATTACGTATCTGGATTTCTGCACTGACGCAACCCAAACAGTGGCGAGGAAGGACTTATGGCAATTAACCAGTGAAGCGGTTGTATAGAATATGGCTAAACCATGACTTAAGATAGATTGCTTTATAGGGTAAAGATGACTACCGATAGATTCTTTTATGAGGTATCAACTCTATTATTAATTAAAGATTCCTCACACACCTAATCGAGCACCCGTAAAGGATCCTAAAAAGTACGGGTGCTTTTTATTTGAGTTAGCATTCTAGATCTGCCTAGTTCAGATTCCCGACTTTTTAAGAAAAGTTGGGATTTTGTATTTGCGAATCATTGAGGATCGCGATAAATATTAATTCAATAATAGATAAGTTTTGTACTGTAGTTAATCAATTTGCACATCAGTTAATCAACTTGCCCATCAATTCAATCATGATTCTGCCATCGTAAAAGGGTGCGAGGAGAACACCATCTAACTTGAACTATATTTTTAGGAATTTAAGGCTATGCAAAAACTTGTTCTAAGTTGCTTTGTTACCATGTTTTCGATCGCGATCGCTTCAACAACATCAGTCATGTCAGCCAATGCACAGACTGCGGTTGAATATATAGACAGCTCTTCTCCTCAGGTAGTAGAAAATATTTCTGGGAATATCGTTACCTTCAAAAACGTGAGTGGAGAATCTCACAATTACTACGTTCCTACTTGGATGATTGAAAAATACGATCTGAAAGTAAGTTCTTCAACCTATCTCTACAATCGTAATATCGTTCAGGGGATCTACCATAGTCGCTATATTGATGAAGTAAGTCCAGGCTTACTCGAAATGGATGCTTTTACACTTCATGAAACCCTAAGAAACTGCAGAAGATTTGACAACCCCGAAAGCGAAGGCTTAGGATCGGGCAAACGCGTTTGGTATAAGACGGAAGGTTGCCCCTCGACGATTCCAATTGTCGGAGCAATGGGCGTTTCTCAACCCAAAACGGTTGCGTTTGTAGAAACATCTTCTACAACAACTCCTATAAACTCTACAACTTCTACAGACTCTACAACTCCCACAAACTATACAAATCCTACACCAGAAGTTGCCCCAGTTCGCGGACTATGGTAGGGATGTTTTCAAATAAGCAGTGAGAGATAACTACAGGATTTAGAAATGGAGGTAACCCGTGAGAAGTTTAAACCCTTTATCCAGTCAAAGTTTGAGTTTCTTAGCGTAAACCAATCTCCTTTTTCTGTGGTGACTCCAAGAATAGTAGACACCATACCCAATCCCCATCGGAGAGGGTATTTTTTTGTCCAAAAGTCCTTAAACACAAAATCAAAATCATGTTGATTGAATTATTCGTATCTTCTTTCACAATCGACGATCGCGGAAAAGTTACATTTTTGTCCCAGAAAAGGTGCAATAGGAGTGTATGATAGAGTGGAATAGTGTTCTAGAATGTAGGCTTCGCTTGCTCCTTGGCGTTGTAGGCTCACTAGAAGCCATACGGGAATGCGTGTTTGACGAAATTGTCAATTTTTAGCCTAATCATTCAGAATAGTAAGCATTCATAGTTTCTTAGACAGGTTCTTGAGCTTCTATTGCAGCGATCTCCTTATCCATAACCATAGAGATATAAGATGCTACCCAGACAGTATAGGCGGGCAAAGCAATACTATGTGCTATAAAGACTGCTGTGGCGACGCCTAATACATCCCAATGAACGCCAACCAGGAGAGAAATCGCAAAAAAGATCGTAAATAGAAGGTTCCATCGAAAATCCCAATTGGGTTTATCCAAAGCCCACAATCCTTTTGAAGCAGTATTGGCAAAAGGTCGAGCAATCGCCGATAGACAAATCAAAATTAGGATAGGAATGGCAGGTACCCATTTCGATCCAAATATAGTTGGCACATAAAATGGTGCAAGAACGGATTGGGCAAGAACCAAAGGAAATATTACCCAAGCGACATTCTTGAAACTACTAAAAAAACGTGACTTAAATTCACTGGGTTGACCACGCACAGCGCAAAGATGAGGAAAAAGTGCGGTATCTAAGGCATTAATCGCGCTCATACTAATACCGAGTCCCGCATTGAAGGCGAAATAATATAAACCTAAGGCTTCAAACCCTAGAAATTTGCCAGCGATCAGATAGTCAAGGTTGTTTCTCAGGGTATTCATCATTTTGACCCCCAAAATGTTGCGTCCAAACCGAATGATTTCTTCCCATTTATCTAAGGTAAATTCACGGGATGGTCGCCAAGGGTTGTTGGTGTAATGAACGATCGCCCAGATCGGCCCCACCAAAACTTTAGGAAGCACGATCGCCCACATACCCAAACCACAGAATGCCAATACAATGGTCAAGAGATTATCCACTGATACCTGCAACCCATTGGCGAATGCCATGACGTGCAGGCGATTCTCGCGCTGCGTTAAGGAAGCTTGAACTAAAGAGATCGGCATCATCAGATAGACGGTCGCCATCATGCAGATCGGCAAAATTAATTGGGTGTCTTTGTAAATCCAAGCGATCGGCAAAGATACCAAGCATTGCAGTAAAAAGAGCCCGCCACAAACAATCCAATTTAGACAATAGGCGGTTTGACAGAACTGCGGCAAATCTTGCTCATCGGCTTGAATCAGCTTGTCCCAAACCCCATTTTGGGTAAACACAAAAATGAATTCGTTGGTGGTGAGAACTAGTGCGGCTAAACCATAATCATATTTTGTTAGCAGTCGCGCCAGGACGACCGTTGCTGCTAGGCGAGATACGCGAATAAATAACTCTGATAAACCCAGCCAACCCAAGTTACGGAAGAACTTGTTTGCTAGCTTCTCTTTGATTGTGTTTATGAATTGCTGGACAGCCAAAATAGAGCCTCCCATTCAGCTAGATATTTTCCCCATGCTCCTCGCACGGTTTCTCTACCATGTTCTCCCCATTCGCATAGCGTTTGCGGGGAGGTGGCATGGAGATTCACCACGTTGGCGATCGCCCTTTTTAACGCTTCTACCGTTGCTTCCGCAACCAATCCGCAATCTTCAACCTGTTCGACTAATCCATCCACATTTGTGACGATTACAGGTTTACCAGCAGCTTTTGCTTCTAGGCAAACATTTCCCCAAGGTTCCCAACGGGAAGGAATCACCACAACATCGCAGGTTTCTAAAAACTTGGGGACATTTGCGATCTGACCGATAAATTGAATGCGGCGATCGCCTGCTGCAATTTGGTGCAACATTTCTTCATCCTCGCCATAGCCACCAATCTGCAGTTCCACGTCCAAATCGGGTATACCTTGCATGGCTTTGAGCAAAAGATCGATTCCTTTTTGTTTAGAAAATCGACCATAGGTTCCTAAAACTAACCTGTCTCCCAAGGGTTTGGTCGGAATAGCGAGGAAATCTTCTAATATTCGACATTGTTGAATTACTGTCAATTTTCGAGGCTTGACCAGTTTATGTGCCAACATCCAATCCATCTGGACATAGGAAACGGCAATGACTCGATTTGCGATGCCATAAGCGAGTTTCAGCATCAACCGAAATCTCCACTTAGAAGGCACCTCGATCGCTTCAAAGGATTCTGAATAATGGTGCTCTTGAATTAACAACTTACTTCGCGATCGCAAACGTATTAAGGTAAAAAGAAACTTCCAAGAGCAGGCATCATTGACAACAATCAGATCTGGTTTTAATTTAGACTTGAATTGAGATAAGGCTTCCTCAGGGGTGAGGAGCAAAAAATCGAATTTCTCCGCGAGTGGCGATCGCAACAAACTATTTACGGAAGCAGTCACGCCTCCGACGTTGCGATCGATCAGTAAATGTAAAATTTGGGGTTTCATAAAGTCTGGCAGAATCTACTTAGGGAAACAATCTAGTTCTGAGGATTTCGATCTGACCAGATCCTTCGCGATCGCTGGCTTTAAAACCAATCCCAATCATCAGCAACCCAGGCCAAACTAGATAGGCTAAAATTTCCAAGTTTTCACCAAATGTATATAGAAACAAAACTAAAATCATGCTCAAGCCAACTTTAGCAGTTTCACTGCGTTGTGCTTTGAATAGCAGATCGAAAAAGCTGTAGAGCATGGGCACTGCTAGCGCTAACAATCCCACAATGCCTTTGACAAATAACAGCCCAAACCATGAGTGATGCGAACCGATCGGCATATATTCCACAATATGCCCTCCTCCCTCGACCGTACCATGCCCCCAAATCGGAGCTTCCCGCCACCAGCGATCGACGGCGATGCGTCCCAAGGTTGCCCTCACTCTTGAGGAATCTGCTCTGGCGGCTGAAAAACCCTCAGAAAAGGCATTTAAAGCCTCGATCAGTTTGGGTGCAATCAACCCAAGCAGGGTACTGGCAATGCCAAGACTAATTAGTGCAGTAGGTCGGCTGAGCTTTGCCAGTACCCACGTCAGCAACCACACCACTGGCAAGCATAGCAAAGCCAATCTAGATGCCGAGACCATACACATCAATACACAGCCAGCCATACCCACCCAGCGCCAGTTAGCTTGTTTTTCTTGTAGGACTAAAAAAAAGTAAATATTTGCAACAAAACCTAAGGCAGGTGCCCAAGGCGTGAACAGTCGCCAACGTGGTGCATTGTTAGAACTGGGGTCTAACTCGTAAAGCCGAAATTCAAAAAACTCGGGACCTGGTCCGCCTACGGCTTGTAGGGGAGAGACATAAAGAACGGGTGGCAGGCGCAGATAGTAAGAAGCCAAAAATAAAGGGGACAAAAACAGCGTAATTAGGCAAACTACACAGGCTGCACGATAAAGAATTTGCGGTCTGATGTTTAAACACCCTGCAAGCGGAAATAAGGCAAGAGAGGCCCAACCCTTTGCCCACCCGACGATCGATTTCAGCATCTGTCCCAATGGGAGATTAAAGTCTAGATGCCCAGCGATCAGAGCGATCGACATCGCTAACATTCCTGCAATCCATACCCAAATTCCAATTGGAATTGCGATCGCTTGCTCGGGTGGCGTTGATTCGGACTGCTCCCACCAATGCAGGAAGAGACGATAGAGTAAGATCCAACCTAAAACCGATCCGACAATGTACAGACCTCCTATTAAGTAGAACCCATAGGTGCAGATAATCGCGTACCAGACCAGATGCTCTTCAAAATTATAAGGTTCTTTCGGATCTGTCTCTGGGAGGAAAGAAAGCATGTCTTAGAACGAGAGATGTTTAAAAGTTTAATACCTGTGGCAACTTGCGCCGCGATCGCTGTTGGCGAATCCCCAATAGAACAATGCCTGTAGTCACCAATAACGAGCCTGCGGCAGCACCTAAAAACACAAACTTGGGCTGAGGTGAAACAGGTTTGTCTGCCAACCCAGGTTGCACGATAATCTGGAGCAGAGGATAGGCGGTAAAAATATCTGATTTGCCAAGATCTAATCTAGCTAAGGTGGAAGCAAAGACTGCTTCAGCAATTTGGGTTTCTCGCTTCAGACTCTCTAGTTTAGAGCTTTTGAACGCCAACCCCTGCAATCGCTCTTCAAGGCTAACAATTTGTGTATCTAGCTCTTGAGCCTGAGCGCTTAACCCTTCGCGATCGGCTTGTAAGGCAATTAAATCTTTAAACAGCCCTGACTTTCCTGCACCCGAATCATTTGCAAGCAGATTTAAACGAGCGAGATCGGTGCTGTTAAGGGGCTCCCCCAGCAAGGATATACTTCTTTCTAACAGTGCAGATCTAGATGCTTGCTGTTTGCTAGATTCCTGCACATAAGTAGGATGATTTTCACCAAGTTTGGGTGCTAGAACAGTTAGGGTAGCTGTGGCATCACTATAGTCCTTAAGGTTTAGTTGAAATTGAGGATCGGACTGCAAAACAAAGGCACTTGCGGCAAACTTGGGCGATAAGTTTAAGGTAGAAGATAGCTGTCGCAAACGGTTGGTTGATTGCTGTAGTTGTGCCATCACCTCAGCTCTTTGCTTGCGGAGTTGCTCGATATTGGTAGATAGGTTGGAAATTTGATCTGTAGAGCTTAAACCCGAAGCAGTCTTGTAGTTAGACAAATTGGTTTGGGCTTTTTCTAGTTTCTGTCTGGCTGAGCTTAGGGTTGTTTCGATACCTTCGTCACGACGAGAAATCTCTTCATTTCGGAGTTCGTAGAGCCTTTTACTCAAAATCTTATAAAGCACTAATGCTTTTTGCTGCGCTTCCTCGGGGCTACGACCGCTAAACTCCATTTGAATCAATGTGGTGTTATCGACGAGTTTGATTTTTGGCTTGTCATATACAGTAGACGGTATGCCCATTTCGGCTGCGGCAGCATCTAAAACGGGTTCGCTGGTAGCAATATATTGATAATTAGCTCTTGGATCTTGAGCAGGGCTACCGTAAGATGAAACGGTCGAAGAGGTTGCTTGCCCGATTTCAGGTAAGTTGACATTGATCCCAGAACCAGAACCGGGTACGTTTAGTGCCATTTGACTCGTGTAGACAGGCTTTACGATTTTAAGATAGAGAAAAGCTACTCCCCAAATCGAGATATTGACAATCGCTCCGATCGCTACATAAAGTCGCCAAGAACCTGAGGACTTGACGATTTCTACTTTATCTTCTTTCACAATCGAGGACATGGTCATTACTTAAACAGGTTAATGATTGCAGCAAAGGGATTGATAAAATCTAAAATCGAGCGAGTAATATCGCGAACATCACTTACAGATGAATCATAGCAAGCCACCCCATCATCAGACTGTAAAAACGGATTATTTGTGTTATCTGTAGAGTCTCTTAATAGCTCTTCTATACTACGATCGTATGTATAGGTTTTCCCGGTTAAGCGATCGGTATGTACGAGCACGGCTCGACGATTGGCATTGGTGGACGGAGTTCCACCCGCACAGTTGGCAGCGACAACCGCTTGAGAAAAGCGCGCCCCATAGGGAAACCCAGTAGAATCTTTATTAACGCTGGCACTAGCATTACTAGTAGCAGGTACAGTTAGGTTTGACAAAAGCACTTTCACGCCTGGTGGTGTAATTTGCGTGGGTCGCATCAGTTCGTTTTGAAATTTATCAAGGGTGGGTACGATGACACGATCGCCAGCAATCAAGGGCAGGTCTTGCACGGGTTCGCCTGTAAATATGCCAGAAAGATCGATCGTAATTTCGCGATCGCCGCGAAACACCTGAATATTTTTGATATCTGCGTAGGGAGTTATCCCGCCCGATCCTTGAATTGCCGAGGTTAGGTAACGTTTTGGTGCATAGTCGCCAGAGATAAAAGTCAGCTTAGGAGTTCGCTGTTCGTCTTTATTGGGCTGGTTAATTAAAACTCGACTTGGCTCGTAGACAGCTCCACTTACTACAACTTGAACGGGAGCCCAGTCAAGAACTGCCACGCTCACGCGCAAAAAATTAGGTTGAAAATAGCGTTCCGTTGTCAGAATTGTGTAAAGTTTTTGCTCGACCTCAGTAGGTTCCAAACCAGAAACAGAAAGAGGCTTAAGATACGGAAGTTTCAACGTACCGTCTAGGTTAACTTCATAGCTACCTGTAAACGGTTCGCCAAAGGGGATTGTGATACTAATGCGATCGCCTGCCGAAAGGGGTAGAGCATTTGTAGGGGCAGGTAGTATAGTTGGAATTAGTAGCAGTCCTGAGCAGATCGCGACTCTACTTATCACATCTGTCATATGTGTTTCCCAATTCATTACATACAGAATCAGTTTAACGCATAGCAAAGTCGATCCAAACAATAGAAGATAAGTAAAGTATTTTTCTATAGCCTTAATCTTTCTTCTTTCTATGTCTAAAAGCCACAAATTCTTATAAAAACATGGTGACTGCAAATGAGACCTTCAATCAAACGTAATATCTTGCATCTAATTACGGATACCGACGTAGGAGGGGTACGGACAGCTTTAGAGGTCTTATTGAACTCTCGATTGAGTCAAGAGTTTCATTTTTCCACACTGTTTACAAATCAGGCAATACAACAATTGAGGGGAAATTCTCTTAAGCCCGATTTGATTGTATTTCATACGGCTTGCTCGTGGTCAGCCATTCCGAAACTATTTTGTCTCAAATGGTTTAGCAAAATAGCGATCTACGAGCATCATTACAATGATAGTTTTGAAGTCAAAGTGCCTTCCCCTTTGAGATTTCATTTGATGCTTTGGCTATCCTATGCGATCGCCGATCGTGTAATCGCCGTTTCTCAAGCACAAGCCAATTGGATGTACCAACATCGTTTAGTAAATCCGAAAAAGCTTAAAATAGTCACCCCTGCAAGGGCACTAGATCGGATGCTTGAGGTTCCCGAAATCTCCGCTTCTGAAATCTCTAATCCTGAAGCCGAGGCCTTGCCATCCAGCTTGTCACTAGGGACTTATGGTCGCTTTGCCCCTGAAAAAGGCTTTGACATCTTGATTGAGTCGATTAAACGCGTTCCATCTTTACTTCCCGACTTAACTGTCAAACTTTATATAGGCGGGTATGGAGATCAAGAAGACCATCTAAAAGCATTAGCCCATAGTTCAAACAACATTGAATTTGTCGGTATTGTTAAGGATGTAGCGCAGTTTTTACAAAAATGTGATGTGGTAGTGATTCCCTCTCGGCGCGAAGCTTGGGGTATTGTTTGCATGGAAGCAAAAGCCGCCGCCAGACCTGTGATTGCCTGTACTGTAGGTGGTTTGGTGGAGCAGATTTTAGTTGGGTCATCTCCCAGTCTAGAGGCTGATTATGGTGTTCTCGTTCCCCCAGAAAATCCTGAAGTGCTGGCTCAGGCGATCGCGCAGATCGGCGCGTTACCCAAAACTACTTTGAGAGAAATCGGCAAGCGATCGCGAGAATCGGTAAGGCATAGCTTGGAAGTCTATATTTCAAAATGGGAAGAGTTGATTTTGGAAGTACTTAAGCATTAATACCTCTCGCTAGAGGCGCGGGACTTTGCTATACAACATAAATATAGGATCGCAAATTAATGAAAATTAGAATGCTATATCGTCGATCGCGAGATAGATTTTTAGACTGGTTGAGAACGCTCCATCTTGGCTTGGTTCGCTATTGGGCGATCGAGCGTCAATGTCATCCTTTGCCCTTAACAGATCGGTCAGTCATTGTATTTGCGCCTCACCAAGATGATGAAGTGTTTGGCTGTGGTGGTTTGATCGCACTAAAATGCCAGCAAAATATACCTGTCCGAGTGGTATTTGTCACAGATGGGAAGGGGTCTCATGCAGGTTATACTCCCGCACAACAAGCAGAATTAATTCAAGGTCGCAAGCTTGAAGCGATCGCGGCTTTATCAGCACTAGGTCTAGATCCAAGCAAAATTGATTTTCTCGAACAACCCGATGGCGAGTTACAAAAACTGCCAGATTCAGAAAGACAGGATCTAATCCAGCAAATTGTAGGTTTACTGCAAACCTATCAACCTCAGGCAGTCTATGTTCCCCATGCCCAAGATGCCCATATCGATCACGAGGCAACTTATTCATTGGTGAAAACAGCTATTTCTCTTGTAGATCGGACTTCTACAGATCGAGCCATAGAACTATGGCAATATCCCATCTGGATATTTTGGTTCAGAGCCTTATTTTGGAA
Organism: Tumidithrix helvetica PCC 7403; assembly: GCF_965232925.1. Taxonomy (NCBI): domain Bacteria; kingdom Bacillati; phylum Cyanobacteriota; class Cyanophyceae; order Pseudanabaenales; family Pseudanabaenaceae; genus Tumidithrix; species Tumidithrix helvetica. Next base: position 53,969 of record NZ_CBDDRA010000019.1, on the reverse strand, counting down.
CCTAACGCTTAAATCAATTCGTCGTCCCTACCGCTTAGAGATCAGGTCAGTACAGGCTCAAAAAAATGCGGCGATCGCTGTTTACAAATCCCAACATCAAGTTCTGCCCTCTGCCTTTCTCAAACAGTTTCACCTTCCTTACGAAATTTATTTTAAAGACGATTTGAAACTTGATTTTAGTCAGTCAAGAAACAACGGACAAATAATTCAGAAAGGATAAACAAGCGTGAAAAGGGAAAACAGCAAGATTAGGGAGGGATCTATACAGCTTTATTTTTGCGATCGAACAGAACAAGAATTGTTTTGACAATCAGTTGCAGGTCATACCAAATACTCCAGTTTTTACGGTATTCAAGATCGAAGTTTACGACTTCAGCGAAGGATCTAACACTCGAACGACCATTCACCTGCCACACGCCCGTCATACCAGGTTTAACATCTAGTCGATTCCATTCCGTAAATCTCTCTTGTTTGTATTCTACTTCCAATTCATAGGCGCTGATTTCATTGAAAGTCGGAGGGCGCGTTCCTACGAGACTCATATCGCCAGTCAAGACATTCCAAAACTGCGGAAGCTCATCAAGGCTTGTCTTACGCAAAAAACTCCCAGTTTTAGTAACGCGAGGATCGCGCTCATTCTTAAAGAATTTATTGTCAGAAACATCTTGCGATTGCGTACCTGCATCAATTTGATTTTGTACTTTGTTTTTCAATTCCTCTGCATTTTTGACCATCGAGCGAAATTTCCAAATCCGAAAGGGCTTGCTGAGCAAACCGCATCGTTGTTGTCCAAACAAGATGCCACCTTTACTTTCTTTTGCAATCGCGATCGCGATTGGAATAAATAGGATTCCAGTAATGAATAGACCTACGAGCGCTCCGATAATATCGATCGCACGCTTAATCGGATTGCGTACAGAGGGATGTAAATCGATGTTTGGGTCAATATCAATTGCCGGACATAGAAATTTTAAGGGGATAAGTAAAATATTTACAATAGGAATTTTCTTTAGGGCTTTCCAAATACTGTGTGAGAAAGAGTCTAGGGGATTAATTTTTTTGTCTCGATCTCTCCAATCATATTTTGAGAAACGGAAAGTTTGGGAAGCTGGTTCGATCGCAAAAACGTTACTTAAAGAGGTGACTGCAAGCAGCGAAATGATAGCGTCAATCACGCTCCATAGCACCAGTTCAGTTCCATTTGCGGTAGCTTGTTTAAGACAATTCACTAAAGCGCCTAAACCAGCACTATCGATAAATCGAGTGCCGCTCATATCGATCGTAATCTTCGCAAGCGAATCATCAGGATTGCATAAGGTTTTAAAATCATTAAAAAACTCCCTTGCTGTCAAAAAGTTTAATTTTTCGGGAGTGGAAATAAAAGCCATATGATCAAATAAAACGACCTTGGCTTGTTTGAAATCTTTGGTTGGATCGACCGAGTATTCATCTCCAACTGGAATATAAACAACCTTAGGATAGATATTTGCAATCGCTTCACTTCTGACCACAAGCAGATCGAGCGCACCGAATTTCTGCAAAATCCGAGCCGATAAGCTAATGTCTTTTAATCGTGTTTTTGATTCAATAAAAACAACCTTGCTTTTGGCAAGCCATTTAGCTGCTAATAAAAATGGAACCGCAACGCCCGCCCCCGTGGAAATTATTAAATCGGGTAACTGATTGCGCACTACCTTAAAAGCCAAAAACAAGTTGCGAATGAGGTTGGGAATGTTGCGATTTGTTGGACTATGCGCCCAATATCTCTTGAAGTCTGCAATCTCACTCTCCGTTGTACCCGTGCGAAATGTTACCCAAGCGCGATCGCTACAGGCTTCCCAAAAGGGTTTCAGACTTTGCATATACTTAAAGTGTCCACCCGAAGAGCAAATCAACATCAATTTTTGAGGTTGGTAACGTTCTTGTAGATATTCACATAGTTGTGTTTCCTCTGCATCACAGAGGTTGATTTTTGAGGTTTGAGTTAGCTTAATAAACTTGACTAGATCGCCTGGAGATCGCGCGATCGGGATCCCTCTTTGCTCAAAAGCCTCAGCCATCTCCATTTGATGGTTGTCAACATGTTCTCGAAATCGATGCGATCGAGGTATGAGAACGTATGGTTTATCCAAACCTTCCAATAGTTGAGCTGTTCCTTCACCACAGTGACCGATAATTAGCCTCGCACTCTCGATCAGCGTTTGAAACTCTTGTTCGGGTAAAACCTGATAAACTCTTGCACCATTAGGAAAGAACGTGGAAGCCCCATATTGTATAGCAATTTCTTCTGTAATTAGTTGGTACTTTCTAAGTAATTCGATCCATCTCATCAAGGCATCGAATTGATATTGCTCTGTTCCAACTGTAATGAAAAGCATAGCCTTTTCCTTGACTTATTTTGCAATGGCAAAACGAATATATAGCAATTCTAATTCGTTTGGGGCATCAGTTGGTGAAATAGCTATTTGCTGCCTGATTTTTTAGGGAATTCCACTAATATTCGCATAGATTTTTCACATATACCTGTGATACTAGGGAGGATTGCTGTCTATATGGGAAAAAGAAGCTCCAATTTGGGGACATGGAGTTGTTGTAAAAGGTTCTCACATGGAAGAACTCATGCCCATTAGCTCCAAAACGAAAGATCTGACATTCGAACGCCCATTTACTTACTACATCCCTCTTATACCCAGTTTAACATCCAATCGGTTCCATTCCGTGAATTTCTCATCTTGATATTCCACTTCTAGTTCGTAAGCACTAATTTCATTAAAAGTGGATAGACTCATTTATCACGGTGCGATCCTCGAAATCAAGTCAGATAGCTATCGTCGTCAGGCTGCTACTGCTCGCTCTCAGTCAACTTAACTTTTTTCTGTGCTTTTGTCTCAGCGATCTAACCTTGTCGTTGCGATCGCTTCTTGGCGCGGATTAAAGTTTGCGTTCGCGAAGCGTTTCCTACGAAAGTTTGAAATGCCCTTGCGCGTCAATTACCCGACATTAATCTGTCGCGACACGCAAAATCCTTGACATTTGATACCTAAACTCTCGCAGTGCCCTAGTCTCACTAATCAGCAAACGCTTTTGCATGTATTCCACCACGATCGCCGCAGGTAGCCAAGGAAACGATAGGCTTTGCTCCACACGCTCATACTCACCATTTTGCAAGGTATAAAATAGAAGTTCGTAGCCGTCATAGCGCCACAACTCAGGTACACCAAGACGCGCAAAATTGGCAAACGGCGATCGGATGGACTGGTAATATCAACTTCGAGAACCAGATCGGGAGGTGGATCTTCTCCTACGACAATATCTTCTTTCCCCCTGATAGCAGGTTCGTTTTGAATGTAGTAACAGGAATCAGGTTCGCCGCCCAGCTTTTGTTGTTTGATTTTCATCAATAGCGAACCAAGGTTTCGCATATCTATATCGAGTTCATCCGCAATGATGGTCAGAAGTTTTTCGATAAAACGATTGCTCCCTTCATGCAGCGATAGTGGGTACATAATTTCTAATGTTCCATCGAGATAATAAAAGCGAGTGCTACGACTATCCCCAGATTCCGCGAGCAAGCACTCAAAGGTCTCCCAGCTAACGTTATGAAGCAGCACGCGATGCTCGGCAACCACCTCAGTTGCGTAGGTTTGTGGAATGTCAGCCAGTGTCTTGACTTGTATTTCAGCAACCATCTCTGAATTCCTCCAAAAAATAAGCTTTGGTAAAAGTTTCGTAGAATCTCAGATATTTCAAGTTTGCCACAGAAATTGCTATATTGTTTTCGTTTAGCCCTCAAAAAGTCTCTGAGAAAACTAATGTCACCATTTAGCAAGCAGATTGGTAAGCTGATTTCCCTACATTGGACAAAGCCTTGGCAAGCGATCGCATCCGTTCCCCTCGGTCTTAGCTTAGCGATCGCCACAGGTACCTCTGCCCTTGCTGCGCCTCCACGCACCCCTGACCAAAACGTTGAGTGTGAAATCCTCATTGTAGGGGGTGGTTTGGCGGGTACGGCAACAGCCTACGAAGCTTTGCTGGCAGGACGCACGGTTTGCGTTACCGATATTACCGATTGGATTGGTGGACAGCTTACTTCTCAGGGAACTTCGGCATTAGATGAGTCTAAAAAACAGCGATTGCTCCTATTCTACGCGCGTGGCTATAAAGAACTGCGCGACAGCCTTTTAAATTACTATGGCAAGATCAATCCAGGTGATTGTTGGGTGAGTGCCTCTTGTTTTATTCCATCGGATGCCAATAAGTTGCTATTTGAGATTCTCGATGGTGCAGCCAAGAAAGGGGGCGGGCAGCTCAAGTGGTTTCCCAACACGACGATCAAGGAACTAGAAGTTAGTGCAGATGGCAAAATTATTGATGGTGCGATCGCGATCCAACATCGTGCAGCGCCCAATACTCCAGCGCTCAATACCGAGCCTCTCTCTGCGATTATCGAGGATGCCTATCGCTATGAAAATTCACCTCGACTGACCAAGACGATTCTCCATTTCACGGCTAAGCCTTCTGCTAAAACCAAATCCTCCTCTGCGCCTAAATGGTACGTGGTGGAAGCCACCGAAACGGGTGAAATCATTGCGCTTGCCGATGTTCCCTATCGTCTAGGTATCGATCCGCTTTCCCATCTCAATCCCTCTTCTCCTTCGGTCGCAGGCGATCCGTTCTGCACCCAGGGTTTTACCTATACCTTTGCCTTGCAGCAAACCGAGCAGCCTCAGCCCCAAACCAAGCCTAGTTTTTACGATCGGTATCTGTCTTACTATAGCTACGACCCTAAGCCGAACAAGTTTGATTTTGACTCGGTGTTTACCTATCGCCGCATCTGGGCTCCCAATGCCGAGAGTCGTCCGAAAGCTACGGTTTTTCGGGTGGGAGCCCCAGCCCCACAGGATATCTCCATGCAAAATTGGGTGTGGGGAAATGACTATCGACCTGGCACATCCGAGGATAATCTGATCTACAGCCGCGAGCAGTTACAGCAACTAGGTCAACTCGCCCCCGGTAGTTGGATGGGAGGATTGCGTACAGAAACCCTCCGCAAAGGAGAGGAAATTGCCTTAGGTTTCTATTACTGGTTGGTGGCAGGCACGACCGACTCCCATTTGGGTGATGGGGTCAAAAAGCCATACCCTAACCACCTCCTATTAACGGGACTAAATTCGCCAATGGGAACCATACATGGCTTGTCGAAGTACCCCTATATCCGCGAAGGTAGAAGGATTGTCGGTCGTCCATCTTTTGGCTATGCGGATGGCTTTACGGTAAGCGAGTTGGATATCTCTCGGCACGACTATCGCGAAGATTATTATCGCCAAAACCTTACGCCCAAGATGTATCGCGATATGTGGGTTGCGCTTGCAGGTTTAGAGTCCGTTGTGGCAATTCGAGGTGCATCGCTCGAGCAAATTTCACGCCGCACCCGTTCGAGTATTTATCCTGATGCTGTGGGAATTTCTCAGTATGCGATCGACTTCCATCCCTGCATGACTCTGTCTCCACCTGAGGCAAAAGGAAATACAGAAAGAGCTGGCGTGCGACAAGCCCATGGCATGGCTTTCCCCGCTCAGATTCCGTTGCGGGCGATGATTCCACAAAAGATTGATAATTTGATCGTGGCAAGTAAAAGCATTGCCGTAAGCAATATTGCTGCTGCTGCCTACCGCGTCCATTCCTTTGAATGGTCAGTGGGTGCGGCTGCGGGTACAACCGTTTCTTTTGCGCTAGAAAAGGGAATCCCACCCTTTCAGTTGGTTGAGGATATGCCTAGAGTCAAACCCGAACTGATGGAATTACGCGATCGCTTAGAGAAAAATGGCAACCCGACTGCTTTCCCAGACACTTCTGTGTTTAACTTAAGTTGGGAAGACTGGAAAGTTTGGTAGTTGTTAGGCAAGAACCCAATCCCATTGATTTAATCCTTGGCTCTCAGCAATTCCATAAGCTCATCGGATGGAATGGGTCGGTTAAATAGGTAGCCCTGCATTTCATGGCAGCCAAACGATCGCAATAGCTCCATCTGTTCCTTTGTCTCTATGCCTTCGGCAATTACGTTCAACTTAAGTTTATGGGCAAGGGTAATGATAGAAATAGCGATCGCTTGATCGTAGAGGTTCTCTGTAATATCTCGGACAAAGGATTGATCGATTTTTAAAACATTGATGGGTAGAGATTTGAGATAGCTGAGTGAAGAATATCCCGTACCAAAGTCGTCAATGGAGAGACTGATCCCCATATCTCGTAGCTTTCTCAGTCTGGTGATACTTTCGTCAACATTTTCCATCACAATGCTTTCGGTTAATTCCAGATCTAAGAAATTAGGATCGAATCCAGTTTCTTCAAGCGTTTGAGATAGTTTTTCGATAAAATCCTTTTGTCGGAATTGTCGAAGCGATAGATTGATACCTAATCGCAAAGGAGGAATTCCCGCCAACTGCCATGCTTGGCTTTGCGCGCATGCGTGCTTGAGCAACCAATAGCCAATGGAAACAATTAATCCCGTCTCCTCTGCAAGTGGGATAAACTGATTGGGTGGCAAAAGTCCTAAGGTTGGATGCTGCCAGCGCATCAAGGCTTCCACTCCAACGACTTTCCCGAGTTCTAAATTTACCTGCGGTTGATAGTAAACCAACAATTCATCATTCTCGATCGCCTTACACAAACGATTTTCCATAGATAATCGCTTGAAGGTGTTTTCGTGCATGATTGACTTATAGAGCTGGCAATTATTGCGACCGCTATCCTTGGCGCGGTACATGGCAACATCAGCATTTTTCATTAATGTGTCCACATCTTTGCCGTCAAAAGGATATAAGCTAATGCCCATGCTCGTGCTGATATGTAACTCGTGACCATCACACTCGAAAGGCGGTTCGAGAATTTTAGTTACCTTTTGCGCCACCTTGAGGGCTTGCTCTGGCGAAGTAATATGACGCAACACCAAAATAAATTCATCGCCTCCCCATCTCGCCAGTAGATCGCCTTGTGGGAGGTAGTGTTTGAGGCGATCGCACACAGATTTCAGAAGCTGATCGCCCGTACTATGTCCTAGAGAGTCGTTGATCAGTTTAAATCGATCTAGATCGAAAAACACCACGGCAATTCTCTCGGCAGTTCGCTCAGCTTGAGCCAGGGCTAATGTTAAGAAATCATTCATGTACTTGCGGTTAGGCAATCCCGTCAGCGAATCATGGGATGCCTGATATTGAATGATTTCCTGCGATCGCTTGCGTTCTGTAATATCTGCCACATAGATGCGAATCAAATCGCTACATTGGATAAAGTGGACAAATTGTTCGATTACGCGTTCGTTAATTTCCACCTCACGCACAAAAAATTCTTGACTGCCATTTTGCAGACTGGTAACTCTTGACAACAAACCTTGTAGTGTGGGGTGCTGAGAACCTAATGCATCAAGATTTGGAAACTGCTTTACAGCAGCAGGATTGAGATAGGTAATTTCTCCTGAAAGATCGATTTCAATAATAGGGTTGGGATTTAACTCAGGTATCGATGCCAGTCGAGACAAGAATTCCTCGTTATAGACCGCTAGCTCATCTTCAGAAATAGCGATCGTGGCATCATCGCTGGGTGAGGCTATTTCTGCAAAGTTAGAAGACACTTGATAGACTGCTTTAGTGTCTTTACTAAAAACGATTTCATCACCATGAGCCAGAATATGTGAGAGTTTGCGCTTGCCATTAATCAAGATGCCATTTCTGCTGCGCTCACCCTGTAAATTGCCGTCAATAATCCGAAAGAGTTGTAGGGACTTTTTGGGTATGGGTACACGTAGGAGGGTAGCGTGCTGACGTGAAACTAAATTAGAGTACAGTACGATACCGTTCGAAGGATTGCGCCCAATGGAATAGGTGGTAGAGTTTAGTAAAATTTTGCGCACACCTTGGATATCTTCTATAATCAGAAATTGATAGAGGTGTTTGTCTTCTAGTAGAGTAATATCCTCTGTCTGTTGCACTTGCAAAACCTCTCTTATACCCAGTCTCAAGCTTGAATTATCTAACATTAAATCATTCTTAGATGGATTGCCTTATACATTCGTCTTAGCTCACCTCCTAAACTTTACCTGCTTTTCATTGGTATTTTACTTGCATATTATAGTTAAGTTCTTATCTTGGAACTTTAGAACGTTTTGCTTTACCTAGAAATCTTTACCTAAAAGTAGCTTAAAGTCAGAGTAAATCAGGGTGTTTCCTAAACCTGCCGACATCTTACTGAATAGCAAAAAAATAAATAATTAAACAAATCTAAACCTTTAGCTTAAGGGACGATCATACGTATCATTCTAAACAAGACTTACAGTGTCTAGATTGGGGTATTTAATTAGCGACCATCATATCAAAGTAGATTATATCAACCTAGGAAATAGAAACAACCCTTTAGTGTTTTTAATCATGAGAAATTTGCTTTTTCGCGATCTTACCTCTCGCGATCGCGACATTGTGTGGCAGATGTTGATGTATGCCGCTCACGAACAGACCCTCAAGGCGATCGAAAGCCAAGCTTTGCTAACAAGGTATGCCGAAAATTGGGGACGGGATGGCGATCTTGGCATGGTTGCAATCGATCTTCGTAGCGATCGCGCGCTTGGTGCCGCATGGCTGCGCTTATGGACGACTACTGATCGAGGGTTTGGATTTGTACGCAACACAACACCTGAGTTAGCTATGGCTGTTTTGCCCGAACATCGCGGCAAGGGGATTGGTACGCAGCTCTTAGATTTGGTATTAGCGGCAGCAAAGACTAGATATTCAGAAGTTTCGCTCAGCGTCCGCGCCGAAAACCCAGTATTGCGCCTATACGAACGAGCTGGTTTTATACCAGTGGTCGGCAGTGAAATCAAGAACCGAGTTGGTGGGATTTCTTTAAGTATGGTGAAAAACTTTAGGGACTTTCTTCAATTTTGTCTGTTCCCAAAATCTACCAGAATGTTCATCCAGCTTTTTCACCTGTTGCACGATTGCTACGTGAAGTATAGCAATCCTATTTGTGGGGGTAATTCATGAATTGCTCCTACGATTCTAGGCTATATCGCTATAGTTGAGATAGTTTAAGCACCTAAAAAGCTCCGAGTTAATTTTATACCTAACTTTGATAATGAACCCATACCTGAGTTAAGAAATCCCAAAGGCATTTTTCAGTCTGGCGATTTGAGTTTAAAAATTGAAGGCGAAGTAGTTCCAGTTGTAGATTTACAATTGGGAAAACAGCAATCTGTTTATAAGGATGAATCAAATCTAGCCCTTGCTTGTCGGTCTTGTAATCTTCGCAAAGGAACTCGTATCAGTGGGATCGATCTTGATTCAAGTAGTGAATCTCACTCCCGCATGAACTATCCCGTCCACAAGCGGACGGGGTAGTTTATTACTAAAAACTTTGTAATGGAGTAGAGATTTCCACTGCGATTGCAAAAAAATCATAAGAACGATAAATTAAGAATGAATGAATTCAGACGCCGATTTAACTTCTAGCGATGAAGCCAGATGCTTTAACAAGGTGCCGACAGGCAAAGCACCCTGAAGATGTTGCCAAGGCAAAATGCGATCGCTTGACCAAGTTTGATGCACAAACCAATCGAGCGATGGAAGTTGCCCTCGTAATTCCTTAAAGGCGCGTTTGTACATACCATCACTGGGAACTTCACCCCCACTATAGGCATAGGCAAGTCGCAACACCAATTGCAAACGTCGATCGCCTCTAGAGATTAAGGCTTGAATCACCGAATCTTTATAGCCCTCTGGTCGAAATTCAATACCCTTGGGTGCTAACTGCTTTTGCAGGTATTTCAATTTCTTATCGGCACTGGTGCTAACAGGCATCCACTGCCAAGGTGTGTGCGCTTTAGGCACAAAGGTACTACAGCCAAAGGAAATCCTGAGTTTAGGCGCGAGCTTTTTAAGGGCTTTTAACATTTCAATCGTTTGCTCGATGTCGCGATCGATTTCTTCGGGTACGCCAACCATACCGTAGAGTTTGAGCGCACTTAAGCCTCCCGCTTGAGCATTCGCGGCTGCTTCATAAATTTCATCGTTATGCAGTTTCTTGTTGATGATTTGGCGCAGGCGTTCCGAACCGCTCTCTACAGCGATTGTCACCGAACGGCTATCTCGACTGGTCAAAGTCTGAGCCAACTTCAGCGAGAGCGTATTCGTGCGTACGGAAGCCAAACTCAAGCGCACCGAGTCGTACTGAGGTCGAGCGATAAAATCCAATAGGGTATCAAATTCTGGATGTTGGGTAATCGAAGCACCGAGCAAACCTAGTCGATTTGTGACTTTGAGTCCCCGTTCGATCGCAGGAATGAGGCTATCTGTAGCACTGGGTGTTCTAAATGGCAGGGTGAGATAACTGGCGAGGCAAAACCGACACATTTCGGGACAACTTCGCACCACCTCTACCATATAGATACTTTCCCATGCGGCTTTATCGGTTACAATCGTGGAACTGGAGAGCGTATTCCCCCTATAGGTTTGCTTCTCAACCGTAGCTGGAACCTGCGAATCGATCGGTTGAATCGCTGCGATCGCACCGTCACTTGCAAGATAGGTAACTTGATAAAGGCTGGGTACGTAAATGCCCGCCACTTGAGCGAGATCGAGAAGTTGCTCTTGGCGATTCGCTTTTCTGACGGTTTGATAGGCAGTCAACATCTTGCCCAGCAATTCTTCGCCATCGCCTAATAGGACAAAATCAAACCAATCGGCAAAGGGCTCGGGATTGGCTGTCAATACGGGTCCCCCCCCAAATACTAGAGGATGTTCCGCTGTGCGATCTCGGGCATTAATCGGAATTCCCAAACTCGTGAGAGCATTGAGAATATTGACATAGTCTAATTCCCATGAAAAAGAAAAGCCTAGAAGTTCGGGCGCTCTGGGCAGGGGTTCGTGGGCATCGGTAAACCAGCGACTAACTTCTACTTCTGATCGCGTTGCCAAGTTTGCCCAGACAACTTGATAGCCTAGGCTAGTGATTCCCACCGTGTAGGTATTGGGGAATGCAAACACCATCGGAATTGCATCGGAATTAGATGTAGCGCGATCGAATAGGATCTTTTCTGATTGAAAGTTTGACTGAGTTAGCAAAGGTTTTTGATGAAAGCTGAATATGAAACTTACCCATTATTCATTTTACTTGATTGATCAAATTTTAATTGGACTGCTGTGTGCTGGTGTCTGGGATGGGGACAAAGTCATAGCCTGTACCTGATTGGTTGCCTGGCTCGACTTTTACTAAGATGCCTCGACCTGAGCGATCGCCTGTTTTGCGAAACTGAATCTTGCCGCTAGCACCATCGGCTGAGAAGGAAGAACTTGTCAAAGCCTGTTGCAGTCCCTCACGAGAATCGCTTTGTTGTAAACCAGTGGCGATCGCTTGGGTGGCATCGTAGGACATTGCGGTACGCCAATTTACACTTCCGCCCCAAAGAGAAACCGCATCACTAGGGAACAAACTACCACTTTACCACGATCGCAGCGTTACAAGGTCAATGCACAATTGATTGATTGCTGAGCGATCGACATCATTCGGAAGCGTAGATTTTGAATGGGCAGATTCCAGTCCTGCATAGAGATCGTTTGCGATCGCCATGACATCGCTATAGGAATAGTCACCTCGCTTAATGGCAAGTAACTCCTCGGTATCACCTGCTTCGCGGCGATCGACGATAATACTTTCATGGGTCAAGATTTCAATCCCCGTGCGTAACAATCGAATCGCTTGCATTGCAAACTTACAGTCGTAGCCAACCTTGGCTTCCATCACTGCGCGGGCGGGATTGCGATTTTTCTTCCATTGTTGATAGTTGTCATATTCGCGGCAGGCATTGAGATATTGCTGGTTGGTTTGCAACAAGCGAATAAAATCATGGGAACTATGGGTAAGTTGTTGCGTATAGGTCAAGGTGTCTTCGGGTAGTTCATATTGCCGTAGCACGCCTTTAAAGTCGATGTCAGTCGTGAGTAAGCGATGAAACTCTTTTACTTGCTCTAAAAACTGCACGCGATCGCGAATCAGCAAATATAAATACTCTAGAAATGCATGGATCTCAGTCTTTGACATGACTTGGGTAGGCTCTAGACCAAAATCCTCTGGTTGAGGCTTTTGTTGTGGGGGATCGAGCAACCATTTGCGATGAGATTCTAGCTTCCTGATTTGAGCGTAGCCATAACCTGCATAGGTTTTCCATACTTTTTTCGATAGAAACATCTGCTTGCGATCGATCAAGGCTTTACCCACTGGGGTCAAATGCATGTAGTCCTTATACCAAAGCAGTTCGAGGATGTTGGGATTATTATCTGCGGACAATTCCAAATATTTCTTGAGTTCGTAGATGCAGGTATCCTTCCCTAAATAGGAAAACAATCCTTCTCCTTCAACCCAGTCGCGATCTCTTTGTTCGATTTTGCTGAATCCATAGTAATAGGGCTTCGTAGCAATAAAGACCCCACGATAGTCATAGTCAGAGCTTTCTGTTTGCAACCCATAGCCTCTAGAGCCCGTAAGCGCAATCAGGATCGTTCTTTGTTCGATTTCATTACGATTCATAGCTGGAATTCATAGATGGGATTCATAGATGGGTTTTCATTCTAAGGCGGACTAAGAGATCGTGGAGCGCATCTTTGCTGGTTGGATCTGGTGACTCAGGCAAAGTACTGACTTGGCCGGCTTGTTCGAGATCTGCAAGTAGGCGATCGCATTCTTGGCGATAAAATTCAATTTCGGCATCCACTAGATCGGACTTTTCTCCTCCTTCTAATTTCTGGGCTATCAAGTCTGGAATATAGGAAAGCTGAAACTTCTGATTTAGAATGCTTAGATTCGCTTCAATCCTACCTGTTTGCATCAAGTGAATGCCTGTAAGCAAGACCCGATAGACATAGAGCAGAGGCTTGACTCGTTTGCGCGTTTCCTTCTCAAATAGCTGCCATTGATTCTGTGCGAAACCCAGATAATGGTGGGAATGATGCCGCGTTATGCAGGATGCCGCGATCGCCTTGAGTTCCTCATGCTCTGGCGTACTATGCACGATCAGTGGTGAATAGAGTTGCTCTAGCACATAGCCGTTTTTCTTTAAAAGCAACCCAAAAAACTTTTTGACATCATGGGTAACTAAGTCAAGTTCCAGATCTGCTCTCAGTTCAGCCACCTCAATGGTTTCCTGCCCCATATGTAAACCGATTACCTCAGGAATGGGTAAAATATGCACGCCTCTCAGATCGTAGTCAGAATCTGGTGAGGGAAAGCCGTACAGATGTGCGCCACTAATCGTAGCAAATAGAAGTGGGTAAGGCTGACTTGCCGCGATCGCAGATAGATCCATAGAAACCTAGCAATTATGCGTGGATTACAGATTCGGTCTATCCTACTACGTTTGAGCGTATGATGAGGGTAATTTACTCCCAATTTGATTAAGATGCAGAACGCGGCTGAATATTACTGCGCTTATTGTGGTGAAGCGAATGTAACGTTTGTTGACTTTAGCGCAGGGTCGCAACAATCCTATATTGAAGACTGTCAAGTATGCTGTCAACCGAATGTGCTATTCCTTGAGATTGATGAGCAGACGCTAGAGATCGAAATCACTAGCGAACCTGAGAGCTAATTCGAATGCGTGTAATTGTAAATGGTAAGCGTTTGAAGTTTGGAAGTTCAAAGCTACAGAAAGCTCGGTCTGGAAACATTACCAGCAAATCGCTATACAGGTTAAGCTTATGGGGTGATCCTAATAGCAATTAGCAGAGCAGATTATGGGTGCAAGCAACAAGCCACTTCGACAGACTCGCCCTTTTGATGCACTGAGGCGATCGCTCGAATCGATACCATTGCCCCAAGCAGAAGAGTCTATTCCCCTGCGCGTTTTGGTGCAGTTATTGGTATTTGTGGGGATTGCCTCGGTCGATGTTGTCGCTGGTACGGAAAATAGCATTTGGGCACTTCCCCTCAGTGCGATTGGGGCGGTGTGGGGATGGTATGCCAGACACAAGCGTAATGTGGCAGTCAAGTTTTTTATTGCGATCGCCATGATTGTGATGCTGGTCGTGTTTTTGGGCGATCTGGTCAGGCAAGCTGAGGAAACTCGATTACTTTTGGCGAGATTGTTAATTCAGCTACAGGTGTTGCATAGTTTTGACCTACCTCGGCGCAAAGATTTGGGCTATTCGGTCGTAATTGGCTTAATTTTATTGGGTCTGGCAGGCACGCTCAGCCAAACCATGATTTTTGCTGTGTGGTTGATGCTATTTCTCGTAATCGTTTTGCCCGTACTGGTGTTAGATCATCGATCGCGACTGGGCATCAAAACCCGCAGTTTTAAACTCACCAAAATCGGGATCTCGCCTTTGCCAATGCTTGGGCTGCTAACGGTTGTATTAGTCTTGGGCTTAACGATTTTTGCCCTATTGCCGCGTTTGCCAGGGTTGCAGTTACGCAACTTTCCTGTGAGTGTCAACCTTAACGTACAACGCCAGATTCCTGCAGGTGGAATTGTCACCGCAGGTCGAAACAGTCAACAGCGGCAAGGTACAGGGGGAACAAATGGTACGGGGGGAGATAGCACAGGGGGGCAAGCTGGCGGGGGGGTGGAACTACTGCCGCCCATCTTTTCCACCGAAATTGATTCGACAAAATCAACTCAGATTAAACCAGAGCTGGTGATGCGGGTGCGATCGCAAGCCGAGTTGTTCTGGCGGGTGTTGGCTTACGACCAATTTACTGGCAAGGGTTGGAAAATTTCTCGCAATGATAAAAGCCAAATTCGCACGCTCAGGCGCTCCTATTGGAACTACGAGTTTTTTATCCCTTCATTTACTGGCTTTTCGGTTAATGCCAATGCCACCCAAGAAGTAGTTCAAACCTACACCATAACAACTGAAAATTTCCCTAACCTCGTACCTGCGGCAGTGACCCCCACAAGGTTATTTTTCCCAAGCGAAGAGATGGATCTTGACTATGAGGGAAGTTTGCGCGCACCAGGACAATTGCCGAACAACCTCACCTATACGGTGATTTCATCAGTTCCTTACCGCGATCGCACGGCTTTGATCAAGGCTCCTCAAGAATACCCAAGGTCGATTCGCACGCATTATTTGGACGTGCCCAGTACAATCTCTCCTAAAGTTAAGGAAGCTGCCTTAGATATCTTGACTAATGCCAAAGGTGTTGTGAATGGCAAGCCCTTAACCTTCGATAATCCCTATGATAAGGCGCTGTATTTAACCCAAA
Organism: Tumidithrix helvetica PCC 7403; assembly: GCF_965232925.1. NCBI lineage: Bacteria > Bacillati > Cyanobacteriota > Cyanophyceae > Pseudanabaenales > Pseudanabaenaceae > Tumidithrix > Tumidithrix helvetica. Next base: position 38,720 of record NZ_CBDDRA010000019.1, on the reverse strand, counting down.
TTATCAAGCAAAAATACCGCATAAAAGAATTTGTATTCAATCCTGATGGCAGTGATGTTGTCTCGCAGTTTGTCGCTCAAGGCGGCGGGGAACCCACCCATTTCGTTTCGACCTTAACGATCATGTTGCGATCGCTAGGAATTCCAGCCCGTTATGCTGTGGGGTTTGCACCTGGTAAATTCAATCCATTTACGGGGCTTTATGAAGTTCAAAACACCGATGCCCAGTCTGTCGTGGAAGTGTTTTTCCCAAATCACGGTTGGCTCGCCTTTGACCCCGTTCCTGGAAATCCTTTATTTCCGCCCTCGGTTGAGAACGATCGCACATTTAGCGCCTTACAGAGCTTTTGGAATTGGATTGCTAGTTTCTTGCCACCGCCAATTGTGGGCTTTTTTACCGTCTTGTTTAACTCCATTGGCAAGTTTATCAGCGAATCCTTTACCTGGTTAGTGAATAGCCTTAGCGCGTTGGGTTGGGTTGGCGTTGTTATTGCAGTGATTATGCTGTTCTTATTTGGTCTTTTACTCTGGGCGCTCTGGCAAGCCGTAATTTGGGCAAGCGATCTCCGCCGTTTCCAAAAACTCGATCCTGTCCAAAGAATTTATTACTTGATGCTGCAATGGCTTGCCGAGCAGGGCTTACCCAAAGCTCCCCATCAAACGCCCCAAGAATATGTGGCACAGGTCAATAGCCAAGTTAGTCCCCAAAAAGCCGAAGCGATCGCCGCAATCACGCAGTCCTATCAAGACTGGCGATATGGCGATCGCCCTGCAAATCTGGCTCAGCTAAAATCCTTACTGCGAAAGCTGCGTAGCCTGCCTAAGCGTTCTTAAACAAAAATGGTATTCCCTCTGTAATGGTAATCTCCTTGTAGGATCTAGGGCAACCACGGGGGGATTGCCCCTACAGGATGGGATAGATTCTCTTCGCTAATTTAACGAAACCTGAGTTCGGGTTAAGGATTTCGGAACAAATCAAGCCGACTTGCTGGAACCGAGAGGTTTGATCCCCCTGCCCTATCGGGCATCCCCCTTGAAAAAGGGGGACAAGAGAGTTCGCCCCCCTTTTTTCAAGGGGGGCTGGGGGGGATCCTTGGGATGTATAGCGTTTCAGGTTTTCTTATCCCGAACTGACGTTAACGAAACCAATAAACTGGCAGGTTTACTGAGTTCGCCTTCTAAATGAAGGCGTTGATTGGCGTGAAGGTGGCGCACAATGCGATAGAGAACTTCAATCTCGCTAGTAGCGGCGATCTTTTCGGCAATTTGCTCTAGAGAGAGCTTACCTCCTTCGGCTTTGAGTAATTCCATTAACCTTGTCTGCAAAGCCAGAACCTTAGCCGCTGCTTTTTTGCCAGCTTCTACACCGGGTTGGTGATAAGCATTGACATTGACAAAAGAAGCATAGAAGCTTACCGTGCGCTCGTAGAGAGCAATTAAAGCACCAACATTTAGAGCGGAAACCGTGGGAATTGTAACTGTAATGGAATCCCTACCATTTTCGTAGAGTGCTTGGCGCGTGCCTTGCAACAAACCCGACAGATAATCTCCACTGGTGATGCCTACTTCCACTTCAGGATGAGGTTTGTCGCTATCATGCAAAACCTCGATAAAGGTGGCAAAGAAATTCGCTACCCCTTCCCTGAGTTGTTGCACGTAAGCATGTTGATCGGTGGAACCTTTATTCCCATAAACCGCAATGCCCTGATAGACGGTGTTGCCAGCTAGGTCTTTCTCTTTGCCTAGAGATTCCATGATCAACTGTTGCAAGTAACGGCTGAATAGCAATAGGCGATCCTTATAGGGAAGTACCACCATGTCTTTCTCCCCTTTGCCATTGCCTGAGAAATACCATGCGATCGCCAGCAAAGCCGCAGGATTTTGTTTGAGATTCTCCACTCGTGTGGCTGCATCCATGATCTTTGCCCCTTGCAGCATGGCACGAATATCAACTCCTTGGAGAGCCGCAGGCAGCAAGCCCACTGCCGAGAGTTCCGAAGTCCTTCCTCCGACCCAATCCCACATCGGAAACACATCTAGCCAACCAGACTGCTTCGCGAGTTTCTCTAAGCTACTATCTTTACCTGTAACCGCAACCGCATACTTAGAAAAGTCTAAACCTGCCTGTTCGTAGGCATATTGCACTTCCTTCGCACCATTCGCAGCCTCAGGGGTTCCACCTGATTTAGAAATCACGATCGCCAGTGTCGTTGCCAAGCGATCGCCCAGTTGCGCTAACACCAAATCGATTCCATCTGGATCGGTATTGTCAATAAAACTAATTTGCAAAGGCGGCTCTGCGGTAGCCAAACACTGCGCGACAAATTGAGGGCCTAAAGCCGAGCCACCAATCCCAATGGAAAGAATATTTGTAAATTTGGCAGCATTGGGCGGATGCACTGCCCCCGTATGGACATCTCGTACAAAAGCTTCGATACGATCTACCGTAGTTACAATATCTTGACGTAAATCGACCGTTGGCGCTAGCTCAGGCGCACGCAACCAGTAATGCCCCACCATGCGTTGCTCATCAGGATTGGCGATCGCGCCAGATTCCAATGCCTTCATGTCGGCAAAAGCCTGCTTGAGCTTTGGCTCCATCGCGCTAACAAAGTCTGGCGTAAATCGCATCCGACTAATATCAACGTACAAGCCGAGTTCAGCGTGATAGTACAGCCAATCTTGGTAACGTTGCCACAACTCCGTAGCCAAATCCATAAACACCTCAAAGTAACAAAACCTTTGCTTAAATCAGCTTAAATCAACATCCTCCACAAGACATTAAGCCGATGTTAAGAAGTGATCTGAGATTGTCATACTTTGTAGGACAAAATGCTAAGGTGAATCTATAGACCAGTTAGCCACAGTACATCCCCCAGAGTTTGAGGTTCAAAAAGGGAAATTGCGATCTGTCAAAAGGTTGATTGGTATCATCTCAACATTGAGGTAAATATATGAAACTTGTAATTCAAGGCAAGAACATTGAAGTCACTGATGCTATCCGCGAATATGTCAGTCAAAAAATTGACAAAGCCGTTAGCCATTTTCAATCACTGACAACTGAAGTCGATGTGCATTTATCCGTTGCACGAAATCCTCGCATTACCTCAAGACAAGCTGCCGAAGTCACGATCTATGCCAATGGAGCCGTGATTCGGGCTGAAGAAAAGAGCGAAAACCTCTATGCCAGTATCGATCTGGTTGCAGATAAGATCGCCCGCAAGTTGCGAAAATTTAAAGAGCGGAAGTCGAGTAAGAGTGCTGCTAAAACTGCGGTTGCAGTGCTAGAACAGCCACCTTTGCCCCTTCCTAATGACAACCGCGTACCTGAGCTGCCTGCTCAAGTTGTGCGAAACAAGTATTTTACGATGCCACCTATGAGCGTCGAGGAAGCTGTCGAGCAGCTAGAGCTTGTCGATCATGACTTTTACGTGTTCCGTAACACTGATTCGGGGGAAATTAATGTGGTTTATGAACGCAATCATGGCGGCTATGGGGTGATTCAACCTCATGCTGTAAATGGTCATAAGAAACATTAGTTACGATCTAAGACGCGCTGAACCTCACCATCGTTGTTTTGTTAAATAGTTTTAAAAGAAGGGGCGATTTGCTCCTTCTTTTTTTGCGGACAACAGATGTTAGCGTTCTACCCGCTAGAAATACTTAGTGCGATCGCGTACTATAGAAGTCCTAATTAAATGCATAAGAATTCTTGCAGATAAGATGTTTTGTCTGACTGATTATGGTCAGTCTACGGACAGCCAATCGCTTATCCCCAGAATTTACATATCTGATTTAGGATTGCTATAGGTACTCCGTACAACCAAACAAATCTATGACAGTCAAGCATGGCGAAGAGGCGATCTTAGAAACCAGCCTCACAACTTTTCCCAATCCGAGGATTGGCAGAAACTACAACGTTCAAATTACTCTGCCCGAATTTACCTGCAAATGTCCTTTTTCGGGCTATCCAGATTTTGGCACGATTTACATTGACTACGTCCCCGATCGCTTGCTGGTCGAGCTAAAAGCGATTAAGTTGTACATTAACAGCTACCGCGATCGCTACATTTCCCACGAAGAATCGGTTAACCAGATTCTCGATGATTTTATTGCTGCCTGCGATCCTAGCCATGTGAATATTAAAGGGGATTTTAATCCACGCGGAAATGTACATACCGTTGTAGAAATTAACTATGATAAGCCTGTTAGTCTGTCTTAACGTAAAAAATAGGTAAAATGAACCCTGTATGTAGCCAAGTGGTTGCCTAATGCCTAACACTGAACCCAAAGACCGTCCTGTCAGAAAGAAAAAAGCCAAAAAAGGATTTAGACTAAGCTACAGCTTTGTTTTGCTCATTTTGATGGTGATTGTCGGTACGATTACAGGTTTGATAGCGTATGAATTTGGTAAAAAGGCTCTGCAAGGAGTAAACCCTTCACCCACAGGGGTCAAGTTGCCTAAGCTAACCCCTAAACCAAGTCCTAGCCCTAGCGGTACGCCCAAAAAATCTGACGCCACTTCATTTTTATTGGACGAGCATGAGGTGATTCTTGCCTCACAACAACTGTTTAACGAACAATTGGGCGGTTTAACCCGTAAACCCAGATTTCCCCGATCGCCGGTTCAAAATACTCAGGTGACAAGGTTGGCGTCCATTCGCGATCGCTTAGGACTGCCCCGATATCGAGAGTTGGGCAATTTTGCGGTGTTGAAAGAGTCGGACTTATCTAGCCCGTTGGGGCGTAGCGATCGCAATGTCAGTCAGAATGTCTCAACCTCCAGAACCGCAAAGGATTCCAGCCAAGAATCCGCGATCGCCGAACCTGACTCCCCACCGATTGCCCTATTTGCTCCCCAACGCACCAATCGTCAAACCATTGAATCTCTCTATAGTCCAATCGAGCCAAGCGATCGGACAACGGGCAACGCGCGATCGACGACTGAGCCACTCTCCGCCTTGTCTTCTATGCCATCCCTACAAGACGCTCGTAGTCGTCAAGTCGATCTAAACGATCTATCTGGCTACCCTGAGCGATCGCTACATCTAAAACCACGCAATCTGTCTCGTTAGGGGCTTGTTAGGGGTATATGTGTCATCGGTGATGGGTGATTAGTGTTCAAGAAATAGCGAATTCCCATCCCTTAACGCCAAACCTCAACCGATGAATCCCGAAAATCTCCTTAGACTGCTTAAGGTTTTTGTATTTCCTGTTTTGCGGATTGCGGTCTTGGTGTATATCGGGCTTTTGGTGGCTCTCTATTTTGGGCAAGCCAAAATGGTGTTTATGCCCCGTACCGATCTAACGGCGACCCCCAAAGATTTAGGCTTAGCCTTTGAGCAGGTGCGACTGAGCACAAAGGATAATCTGGGTTTGTCGGCTTGGTTTGTCCCCGCTAATGAGAAAGATCCCATAGGCAAGGCTGTGATTTTGTTTTGTCATGGCAATGCTGGCAATATCGGCGATCGCACCCCCTATTTACCGATATTTCACAGTTTAGGGCTGTCAACCTTGCTGTTTGACTATCAAGGCTATGGCAGCAGTGAAGGTTCGCCCACTGAAGCAGGAACCTATGCGGATGTGGAGGCAGCATGGCAATATCTCACCCAAGTACGTAAGATTCCTGCCAGCAAGATCGTAATCTATGGCGAGTCCTTAGGCGGCGGTGTGGCATCCTATATGGTGGAAAAACAGCGATCGGGAGGCTTGGTTTTGGCATCGACATTCACCTCGATCTCCGATAGAGCCGCAGAGCTTTATCCGTTTTTACCGATTCGCCTAATTTCTAAATTTTCTTACAACACGATCGCGCGCTTACCGAATATCAAAAGTCCTGTTTTGGTAATTCACAGCCCAGAGGATGAACTTATTCCATTTCACCATGGCGAAGCCCTCTTCAAGGCGGCGCATGACCCAAAAATGTTTATCAAAATTAAAGGCGATCACAATGGTGGCTTTTTAGAGGCTCAAGAAATTTATAGCGCGGGACTAGAAAAGTTGGTAAAGCAATATATCTCTTAAGATAATCAAATAGTGAGCGTGTATTTTTGGGATAAATAATTTCGTGCTATTAGGATTCGATCCAGGCAAAAGTAAATGTGGCGTGGCTGTAATGGGGCTCGATCGCAAGTTGCATTTTCAAGCAGTTGTGAAAAGCGAACAGGCGATCGCTCAGGTGCAAACGCTGCTGGAGCAATATTCGATTTCCTTGATGGTGATTGGCGATCAGACTGCTTCAAAACAGTGGAAAGCAGATTTGTCATCAAAATTTCCCGATCTGCGAATTATTTCGGTGGACGAACGCTATAGCAGCGAAGAGGCTCGCAAGCGTTACTGGGAAATTTATCCCGCACAGGGCTTATTGAAGTTATTGCCTAAGGGGATGCGATCGCCGCCGCGATCGATTGATGACATTGTGGCAGTAATTTTAATCGAACGATATCTCAATCGGCTGGTGAGCTAAAAATAGTTGGCGATCGCCAAGTGGAGATGGGGATGAAGATGGGGATGCGCTAACGGATGCTGAAAAATTTTCAAGGGTTAAAATCACTATTCCATCACCGCCGATTGCCAAGATTGCCAGAATTTAGGTTGGTAGGCTATCGATCTGCGATTGTCGGGAATGCGATCGTCTTGGGGCTGCTCTATGGGGTAAAGCAACTGGGCGGACTACAACAGTTAGAGCTAATGGTCTTTGACCAGATGATGCGATCGCGTCCAGATCGGGGAATTGACACTAGATTACTCGTGGTGACTATTACAGAAAGCGACATCAAGGCGCAAAAATGGCCGCTATCAGAACGTATTGTCGCTCAAACGCTGGCAGAACTAAATCGCCACCAACCCGCAGCGATCGCCGTAGATCTAAACCTACAGCGCAACGACCCCCAGGAGCCTAGTCGCAGCGAACTGATTACCCAGCTACGACAGCCCAACGTAATTGCGGCAGTCAGTACGGGCAACCATGAGAACGATCGGATCGAGCCTCCAATCGCGTTACCTAAAAATCAAGTGGGTCTGGTCGATCTGCCTAGCGACGCCGATGGGTTTATGCGACGAGCGTTGTTATTTACCAATCGCGCTTCTTTCTCGATTCAGCTACTCAATGCCTATTTACGAGCTGGCTGTCCCAGCGATCGCCCACAGCGTCAGGACTTTTGTCGAAATCTCAAACCCTCGTTTAATTCCCAAAAAGAATACGAACTGGGTGGCGTAGCATTTCCACTGCTAAAGTCAGACTCTGGGGCCTATCAGAACATTAATAGTGGTGGCTATCAAATTTTGATTAACTATCGCGGTTCGTCCCAATCATTGCAGCGAGTTACGCTCGCGCAAGTCTTGCAAAAAGAAGTAAATCCTGACTGGATTAGGGGCAAGATTGTGCTAATCGGGGTAAGTGCGCCCAGTCTCAAGGATGTGTTCTTGACTCCTTACAGCGTGACGGATAAGGGCACGGTGAGAATGTCAGGGGTGGAGGTACAGGCTCAGATTACCAGTCAGTTGCTGGGTGTGGTGCTAGATGGCGATCGCCAGTTTTGGTTTTGGGCTGAGTGGCAAGAGTTTTTATGGATTTTGGGTTGGGCGATCGCAGGCATAGGCTTGGCTTGGTTTATCCACAAACCACTCGTTTTAATTGCTAGCGAACTTTTACTGTTATCGCTCCTGGTGGGATCTAGCTATATTTTGTATTTGCAACAGGGCTGGATTCCAGTGGTAGCTCCTGCTTTGGCATTTGTGCTGACAAGCGTGACGACGCTGATCGATCGCCTGTATCAATCTCAGCAACAACAGCAAATGATGATGCGACTGTTAGGGCAACAAACTTCGCCAGAGATTGCAAATGCACTTTGGCAAGGACGCGATCGGCTCTTGCAGTCTGGGCGATTGCCTTGGCAAAATGTGACAGCAACGATTCTATTTACGGATATCAAGAATTTCAGCACGATCGTGGAAGGAGAATCACCCGAACAGGTGATGGGATGGCTGAATGAATATCTGACGGCAATGGCGGATCGGGTGCAGTCGCATCAGGGTGTGGTGAATAAGTTTATTGGTGATAGTGTGATGGCGGTGTTTGGCGTACCAATTTCCCGCCAGATAGAGTCAGAGGTTGCCACAGATGCGCAGCGAGCAGTTGCCTGTGCTTTAGCGATGCGATCTGTGCTTGCAGAGTTAAATCAGCGCTTTGAAAAACAAGGACTGCCTAAAATCCAGATGCGCGTGGGAATCTTTACGGGTGCCGTGATGGTAGGCAGTCTGGGTGGTAAAAGTCGGTTGGAGTATGGCGTGATTGGCGATAGCGTGAATATCGCTTCTCGGTTGGAGTCCTGCGAGAAGGATCGACAAATCGATGACTGCCGCATTTTGATTGCGCAAGAAACGCTAGATTATCTGCAAGATCGCTATAAGGTAGAAAGTTGGGGGGCGATACATTTACGGGGGAAAGCACAGACGGTGGAGGTTTACCGAGTAATTGGTAATTGAGAGCGCGAGCGATCGTGACATTTTAGGTGTTGTGCCAAACACAAATGCCCCATAAAAGTTTGATAGGCTAGTATTCCTCAGAGTTTTCACTATATTTTGCTGTCGGCAAAATTTCACTTTATTCCTAAACGTACTATCTAAACCTATGACCATTGCTAAGAAAGAAGTTTCAGATACCAGTTCTAAAAAGGAAGCGCCAGAAAATCAAGACACAGAACCCACCGAAGCAACAACCAAAGATTCTAAAGTCAAAGATTCTGAGCCAAAATCTTCTGGCTCGAAACATTCTGAACCGAAATTAGCTGGCAAAGTAGAAACGCTCTTAGAAAGTCAACCAGAAATCGTCGAATTATCCGCAGAAAATCGGCAAGAATATTTCTTTAACCGCGAACTGAGCTGGATCGCTTTTAACCAAAGGGTTTTGCACGAGGGACTCGATCCCCGCACACCACTTTTAGAGCGCGTCAAATTTTTCTCGATCTTTAGCTCTAACCTTGATGAATTTTTTATGGTGCGCGTGGCTGGCGTCAAGCACAAAATCGCCGATCAACCAGAGTCTTTCTCCGATGATGGTTTAGCTCCAAAAGCACAAATGAAGGCAATTCACAAAGCGCTCGTTCCATTGGTGAAACAGCAACATCAAAGTTTTGAGAAGAAACTTCGTCCCGAACTCGCAAAGGCAGGGATTCATTTACTCGACTACAAAGATATCGACAAGAAGCATCAAAAGCACTTACAACAATACTTTCAAGAGAAACTATTTCCAGTTCTCACCCCTCTTGCAGTCGATCCTGCCCATCCGTTCCCCTATATCTCGAATCTCAGTCTCAGCCTTGCCGTGGTAGTCCAAGATGACGAGACCAATGAGAAATTTTTTGCAAGGGTCAAGGTTCCCCATCTGCTTCCCCGTTTCGTTCCCATTCCCGACACGAGCAACCATACCTTTGTACCCCTAGAACAAGTGATTGCCCATAATCTCGATGCCCTTTTTCCAGGCATGTCGATTTTAGAATACTATCCTTTCCGAATCACTCGCGATGCCGAACTCGACATTGAAGAAGACGAAGCTGATGACTTAATCTCTGCATTACAGGCAGAATTGCGGAAGCAGAAATTTGGTCCTGTAGTTCGCCTTGAAATCACCGATCGCTCGCCCACAGAACTTCGCAGGAAATTGATCGAGCAATTGGGGATAAGTGAGGATGATGCCTACGATATCCCTGGTCTTTTGGGCTTAGGGGATTTGATGGCTTTGACTGGTCTACCTTTACCCGACTACAAAGACAGGTCGTGGAAGTCTACGAGTCATCCTCGCCTAAAAAAGTTAGAAGCGAATGATGGAGACATCAATATTTTTGATGTGATTCGTCAAGGTGATTTTTTAGTACATCATCCCTATCAGTCCTTTACTACAACCGTGCAGCGCTTTATCGAAGCAGCTGCCGTCGATCCTCATGTATTAGCAATTAAGCAGACTTTATACCGCACCTCTGGAGATTCTCCGATCGTGCATGCCCTAATCAAGGCAGCCGAAAATGGTAAGCAGGTGGCTGTGCTGGTGGAACTTAAAGCTCGATTTGATGAAGCGAATAACATTCTCTGGGCAAGAAAATTAGAGAATGCAGGGGTTCATGTGGTCTATGGCCTAAAGAACCTCAAAACCCATACCAAAACCGTGTTGGTGGTGCGCCAAGAAGGCGATCGCATCGTGCGCTACGTTCATATTGGCACAGGGAATTACAATCCCAAAACTGCCAGATTTTACAGCGATCTGGGACTATTTAGCTGCCGAGAAGAGCTGGGAGCCGATCTTACGGAGTTGTTTAACTATCTCACGGGCTATTCTCGACAAAGGGTATATCGCCGCTTATTGGTTGCCCCTGTGAATATGCGCCCTCGGTTTGCGCAGCTAATCGAACGTGAGATCGAACATCAAAAGAAGGGCTATGCTTCTTACATCATTCTCAAAATGAATTCCCTTGTCGATCCAGAGCTGATTGCTTTACTTTATAAAGCTTCGGATGTAGGCGTACATATCGATCTAATTGTGCGTGGCGTGTGCTGTCTGCGTCCAGGTGTACCAGGGCTAAGCGATCGGATTCGGGCAATCAGTGTAATTGGCAGATTTTTGGAACACTCTCGCATCTTTTATTTCAGCAATGGTGGCAAAGAAGAAGTGTTTATCGGTAGTGCTGATTGGATGCCTCGCAATCTAGACTCTCGAGTGGAAGTGGTTACACCTCTTGAGGAACCAAGTATTGTACAGGAGCTTAAACAGATTTTAGAGATCATGCTGGCAGATAATCGTCAAGCTTGGGATTTGCATCCTGATGGTACTTATACGCAACGCCATCCCAAAGAAGATGAGCCAGAGCTAAGTTCGCAACGCCATTTTATGTCTCAGTGTCGGGCTGATTTTGCTTAGAAATCGGAGAGGCAATACAGGCGACTTAGGCGTGCTAGAAATAAATGTTGAATAATGGCGTTATAATGTGGTACCTGAGGATTGGGCGATCGCATAGCCCAACCAATTGACTCACCCTACTCTAGGGAAAGTACTACCAATGACTGACGACGAATTACAGCAAGAGATCCAACAAGCCCCCAAAGACAAGGTAACAAAGCTAGATCTTTTTCGGAAAAAGTTAACTTCCCTGCCAGAGTGGATAGGGCAACTGACAAAACTTACCCATCTCGATCTCAATGACAATCAACTGACTGGTTTGCCAAAGTGGATAGGGCAACTCACAAACCTTACCCAGCTTAACCTCAGTAGTAATCAACTGACGAGCCTACCCGAGTCAATTGGACAACTCACAAACCTCACCCAGCTCGATCTTAGAGGAAACCAACTAACGAGTCTGCCCGAGTCAATTGGACAACTCACAAACCTCACCCAGCTCGATCTTAGAGGAAACCAACTAACGAGTCTGCCCGAGTCAATTGGACAACTTACAGAACTGACTGTGCTGTACCTCAGCAATAAGCAACTGACAAGCTTGCCAGAGTCGATAGGGCAACTCTCCAAGTTGACAGAGCTTTACCTCAGTGGTAATCGAATGACAGCTCTACCAGAGTCGATTGGAAACCTCACCAATCTGACAGTGCTCGATATTATCAGCAATCTGACCAGCCTGCCAAAATGGATTGGACAACTTACCAACTTGACAAAGCTTATCCTCAGTAGCAATCAACTGACAAGTCTACCAGAGTCGATTGGGCAGCTCTCTAATCTGACAAAGCTTATCCTCAGCGACAATCAATTAACCAGTCTGCCAGAATCGATGGGACAACTCTCGAACTTGGCAGAACTTTACCTGAGTAGCAATCACCTGAACAGCCTGCCAGAATCGATTGGACAACTCACAAAGCTGAAAGTACTTTATCTCAGTAGCAATCAGTTAACCAGTCTACCAGAATGGATTGGACAACTTTCTAACTTGACAAGGCTTTACCTCGGTGACAATCAACTGACGAGCCTACCAAAATCGATTAGAAAACTCTCTAATCTAACAGTGTTTTACCTCAATGACAATCACCTGAGCAGCCTGCCAGAATGGATTGGAGAACTCACCAATTTGACAGAGTTTTCTCTTGGTGACAATCAACTTACAGAATTGCCAGAGTCGATAGGGCAACTCACAAAGCTGAAAGTACTTTACCTTTGGGGCAATCAGCTCAAAGATCTGCCAGAGTCGATAGGGCAACTCTCCAAGTTGACAGAGCTTTACCTCAGTGGCAATCGAATGACATCTCTACCAGAGTCGATTAAGCAGCTCACCAACCTGACAGTACTTGACATTATCAGCAATCTGACCAGTCTACCAGAATGGATTGGACAACTCTTTAACCTGACGAAACTTATCCTCAACAAGAATCAATTAACCAGTCTGCCAGAATCGATTGGACAACTCTCTAATCTGACAAAGCTTATCCTGAACGAGAATCAATTAACCAGTCTGCCAGAATCGATTGGACAACTCTCGGACTTGACGGAGCTTTATCTTTTTAACAATCAACTGACGAGTCTACCAGAATCGATTGGACAACTCTCTAACCTAAAAGTACTTTACCTTTGGAACAATCAGTTAACCAGCCTACCAGAATCGATTGGACAACTCTCTAGACTGGCAGAACTTTATCTTGATGGCAATCAATTGACAAGTTTGCCAGAATCGATCGGACAACTCTCTAACCTCACAGATCTCTCTCTTAAAAACAATCATCTGACAAGTTTGCCGCCGAGGCTTGGGCAACTTTCCAACCGAGTAGAGCTGAGCCTCTAGCGATCGCGTGGAGTAAAAGGCAGATTCAGATTGAGTCAAATCAAGTTGAGGATTTCTGATAGCTTTAGATAGCCGATCAAGCAACCTGAGTACTGACAGTCTTTAAGAAAAGCGATCGCTTCCCATTCGTTCTTACTCACTGCTTCAAATACGCTACCATCTTGAGTAGCGACTTCGGGTTCTATTCCCGTGACATCTGTCCAAAATAGATAGACAATCTCGTTGGACTGCGTACCTGTGATGTACTGACCAAGCGGTGAAAGCGTTTCAAGGCGATAGCCAGTTTCTTCCAGTGTCTCTCGCACAGCACATTCTAGGGGATTCTCTCCCTCTTCCATACCACCTGTGACTGGACAGGGATGCAAGCGCATTTCCTCATCAAGGGTAGAACTATCTATACAAAGCGGCTGAAATCTAACCAATACTTCTAATTGATCAAAGGGCGTTTCTTTAACAGAACTCCCTTTCGTACCGCGCACCAAAAAGATCGCCACCGAATCTTTACCTTTGCGTTCTAAGTAATAGAACTTTCTAGGGGTTTCTTTGATAGAGACCCATTTGGTACTAAAAATTGTCTTGTCAATGCTCATAAATTTAAAAACCAGTAAGAGACTTGTGCGGAAACAACCGATGACTTCAACTCCGATGACTTCGGCTCCCCTTAGCTAACGGAACTGAAGCCTATGCCTAATTCTTTTTAGTCAAGCCCAGCTTTTGTAAGATCGCAGACTGGGCGGCGGGTTGTTGGCTGTAAGCAAATGCCCAAGAAAGATTGACAGGCAGGAGTGGCAGCAATCGATCGAGGTTGTAGGGGCTGCCGTAAACCGCGATCGATTTTAACTTCTGCTTTGATACTAGGGTTTGAATTAAGCTTTGGGTTTGACCGTGCATCTCAGCACTGCCCCGAAACGGATTGCCTCGACTAAAGATTTGCAAGAGCACATTGGGAAGTTTCTCGATGTGCAAATGGCTTAAAGCTTGACCATCTAGAACTAATCTTTGGCATCCATATTGATGGGGTAATACGATGGCAGGCGATCGCGGGTGCAAAAATTCCTCGCAGGCGAGAGGATCGTCCACCAAGATCAAGTTCACCAGTTCATCCTTTGGCGAATCATTTTCAATCACTATAGGATTGGGTACGTGAAAACGAATGGAATGGGTTGCGATCGCTTCCGCAGTTGCCAAATGTTCTGATTGAGCCACCGATGCTAAGCCCGTAGGCGCTTGGCAAACCCTTGCCTTTGCCTTCCAGATCCGCTCCACGGAGGCAAGTATGCGATCGCGGGGGATTTCACCTGACTCCACGGCTTTACAAACCGTATCGATTGTAAGGATTGGATCGATTGGCATAAGTAAGATATCGGCTCCTGCTTTGACCGCCTGTACGGCTACCTGCTCGGGTGTATAGCGATCGGCTACCCCTGCCATAATCAGGGCATCTGTAACCACCAGTCCCTCAAATTTCAACTCGTGACGCAAAATATCCGTGAGAATGTGAGGCGAGAGCGTTGCTAAATTGTCTGCGTCCAGTGCAGGGGCGGAAATGTGTGCTGTCATTACCGCATCGACACCTGCGGCGATCGCATGGGCAAAGGGAGGTAGTTCTACTTGGTTAAACCGATCGCGATCGTGGGGAATCACGGGTGTATGTAAATGCGAATCTACTGCCGTATCGCCATGCCCTGGAAAATGTTTGACTGTAGTTAGGACAGGATAGGGTTTCGTACCTAAAATAAATGCCCTTGTCGCCCCCATCACCTCACCTGTGGTTTCGCCAAATGCGCGCACATTGATCACGGGGTTGGCAGGGTTGTTATTCACATCGGCTACGGGAGCAAATAGCCAGTTGATCCCAATTGCAGCCGCTTCGATCGCCGTAATTTTACCCATGGCTTCAGCATAGTCAGGCAAGACCGCTTGCAATGCCATCGGTGGCGGAAACCAAGTCGCACCTTTAAATCGCTGCCCCACACCTTCTTCAATATCAGCGGCAATCAAGAGGGGAAACTTTGCCCATGCCTGTAATTGTTGCGATCGCAGGTAGATCTCTGGCGCACTGCCACCCACCAAAGTGACGCCGCCAACCCCATATTCACCGAGTAGCGCCAAGAGCGATCGATTGGGAGATTCCCACTGTGGATATTGAATCTGATGATCGTAGAGATATCCACTCGCTCTAATCGTCACCATCTGAGCTACCAGTTCTTGCAATGAGAGCGAATTAATATCTGGCAGGGATTTCATTCAATTGGGTTAAGAAGAACACTTAAAATTTTAAGGCAATAGTCCACCGTCGGGGCAATCTTCCTATGGTTGTTCTAGATCCCATAAGGCAGGCACGGGGGCACTGCCTCTACGAGGGGGTGATTTTGTATTGGAAATTTTCTAGCCTAAAACTCTAAGCCAAAATCCTTACGGGTCAGGGGTTGTGGAATTTCTAAACCTTCACCCCCCAGATAGGCTAGGGGCTTGCCTTCTACCGATAAATATAGTTTGGCAGCAGGATCGAGACTCGTCGCCGTATAGAGAATCTGGATCACCCGTCCTTGCATACTTGAGGTGCCACCCCCCGATTTAAATTCTTTCGACAAATTTAAGCGAATGTCTTTACCACTTACCGAAAAGTCCAAGATTCTGGTGTTTTTGGGAATTGCGCTGTAGAAAGTTGCTTCTTTGGTAGGCTCAGCTAACATTTTGGCTAAAGCTTCTTTTAAAGCTGCTTCGGTATTGGCGGCTTTGATCGCAGTCGGTACGGCTACGAGTTTATTTTGCTTGGACTTAATCCAATAAACGGAAACCTGTTGCTCGATCGCTTGGGGTGCAGTGGTTGGTGTCACCTGAGTCACGACGGGAGGCTTTGTTGTAGGAGGCTGCTGAGACAAGCTCCCCACGATCGCTGCCGTACTCGCACCGCCAATTACAGCTACAGCCGCCAACCCTAGCCAAACTTTGTTTTGTAGTGCAGGAATTCTCATATAATTTTCCCCTTAGGAACAATCAGGTAGGTTCATTTTGGTCGATTTAACTGTCGATTCAACTTTGGCTCATGACTCAATTTAGTATAAATAAGCAAATCGGCGCCAAAACTATATAGATCTATAGACGTAATTGGCATGTATTTAGCTCCTAGATCGCTGTATTTTCTCTAGCGGTCGTTTAGTCTTGTATATAGACTCGCATTCTTATTGCAAGCCTTACTTAAAGTCTTATGTTCTTAATTTAAGGTTAGTGTTTTGTCGTTTAAATTCTACGAGGGAATCAAGTAGTGAATGGAAAAATTGGATTAAATTTAGTGATTTAGCATTGCCTAGCTTGGCAAAGTGTACAGCTAAAAACAGTATGATATGGCTGTTTTGTGAAATAACAAGGTGAATACAATGGCGATCGCATTACCCAAAAAAATCATGCTTCTTGGCGCTGGCGAACTGGGTAAGGAGGTTGCCATTGCCGCTCAAAGACTGGGTAATACAGTAATTGCGGTCGATCGCTATGACAATGCACCCGCGATGCAAGTAGCCGATTGTCGAGAAGTGATTTCAATGTTGGATGGTGAGGCTCTTGAAACCGTCGTGAAAAAACATCAACCCGATCTGATTGTGCCAGAAGTAGAAGCGATCCGTACCGAGAAACTGCTCGACCTAGAAGCTCAAGGTTACACCGTTATTCCCACTGCCACCGCCACCAGTTTCACCATGAACCGCGATCGCATTCGGGACTTAGCAAGTAATGAATTGGGCTTACGTACTGCCAAATACGCCTACGCCACCAGTCTTGATGAGCTGAAACTCGTTGCCCCCGAAATTGGCTTCCCAAACGTGATTAAACCTGTGATGTCTTCCTCTGGCAAAGGTCAATCCGTTGTGCAAAATGCCGATGAACTAGAAAAAGCTTGGGATTATGCGATCGCTGGAGCGCGGGGTGATACCGCCAAAATCATCATCGAGGAATTTATCAATTTTGAAGTCGAAATCACCCTGTTAACAATACGCCAATGGCAGGGTGAGACGCTATTTTGTGAAGCGATCGGACATCGTCAGGAACGGGGTGACTACCAAGAATCATGGCAGCCCGTCGGCTTAACTCCTTCCCAAGTCCAAGATGCCCAGGACATTGCCCGCAAAGTCACCAATAAACTCGGCGGCGCAGGGCTTTTCGGTGTGGAGTTTTTCATCACGAAAGATGAAGTGATTTTCTCAGAACTGTCCCCCCGTCCCCACGATACGGGAATGGTTACCCTCATCTCCCAAAACCTCAACGAATTTGAACTCCATTTACGCGCAATTTTAGGCTTGCCGATTCCCACGATTGAATTGCTCAGTCCGTCGGCTAGCGCTGTCATTCTTGCCAGCCAAACTAGCGTTAATATTTCCTTTACAGGCGTAGAAGAAGCCCTTGCAATTCCTAACACTGAAATTCGTTTGTTTGGGAAGCCAGATTCTCGTCCCTACCGCCGCATGGGGGTCGCTTTAGCTAAAGGGAAAGATGCCATTGAATCCCGTCAAAAGGCAACAGAAGCTGCCTCCAAAATCAAAATCATCAACATCTAATTGATATCGCAAGAATTATTTATCCACGAATCACAATAATTTCTCGACCTAATGATCCATGAGAGATTCTTTCTTTTGCATAAAATCGTAGGGGCAATTCATGAATTGCCCCTACACACAAATCAAATAGGATTGCTATATATCAACGAGCCAAGCAAACCCCTAGGAGTATTTTATAATTGCGATCGCAAGATCGAAAGAAATACAAAGGAGTTATTCATGGTGCAACATTTGCGATCGCTGGGTTTGGCTACACTGTTTGTGCTTACCCCATTAACCATTCCTGTCCAACTCTCTGTTGCCCAAGCTCAAACTACTCCTAGTCAAATATCTGAAGTATCTAAAGCCGATCGCCTGCTTCAAGAAGCCAATCAATTGGCTGAGTCAAAAAGTACATTGCTGGAAGCATTGCCAAAATATCGCGATGCCCTCGGAATTTATCAAAAGCAAGGAAATCCCGTCAGAACGCTTGCGGTGCGTCAAAAGTTTGAAGCAGCTTTCGTTGCTGCGCGTCCATTATTATCTAAGCAGGAACAAGAGATTCGAAAGGCTAGTAATGAATTATTTAAGCGTTATCCAGCTAAAACTACCAATGATACTGCCAAGAAACTAAAAGCGATCGCCGCAACAAAATTAGGGTTTGCTTTGTGGAGCGATACCAAAAGTCCTTCTGAGATCTCAAAAGAGCAAGCCAAGGCGTATGAGGCAATCCGCAAGCCCCTTGATGACTATCTAAAGTTACAAGCTCGAGGAATTAATCAACCTATCCCTGAAAATTTACGCAGTTTTCTGGCTACCCATGCTGTGGCACTCAAAGAAGTTCAGACATTACTACTGACAGAGGATATCCCGCAATGGGAAATGGATTTGACTCATTTACAGAAAGGAGATATTACTGTGCCTCTTCCTTCTTTTTTGGGGCTAACTAATCTCAATAAATTGCTTTTATTAGATACGCTAGACAAGTTTCAGCAATACAAGAATGAGGAAGGAATAAAGTCATTCGATGCGGCTTGGCGACTGCGGTTATCTTTAAATGGCGATCCGAGATTGATTAGCCAGCTTGTCAATCTGATTATTGCTAGATCTCAAGTAGGTGTTATTCGTAATTTAGATGGAATCCCTTTGGAATGGCAAAAACGCTTGCGCCAATTCGATCATGCAGCGGCGCTTTTAACCTCGATTGAGATGGAATCCTTTGCGATCTTTGCCGGTTACAATGAAATATTTAAAGCATCTGCTGAGTTTCCTATTACCTTACAGCTTGATTGGGGGAACTGGTCAACGTCGATGCGTCAAGATTACTGGCGGTGGCTCAATATCTATTTGAATCAATCTTCGCGCAGGGTTTATGCTCAACTTCCCAAACTAGATGCTTGCAATGGTGATATCAAATCTGCGATCGCTTTGGAAACAACTATCAATAATTACGACATCGTAGCTTCACCAAGTTGGGTAAATCAATGGGTGAAAGGAAAGAAGATGATGCTACAGCTAGAGCTTACCGAAAAGGTTTTGGGAGTAAGAGAAGCGATCGCTAAATCTAAACTTCCAAAATCTATTCCTAGCGCGTTATCTGTTGCTTGTCCTTCTAGTAAATGGAACTACTCTGTCATGCCTGAGAAAGTGACGATCTCTCTAAGCCCAACCCCAGATGCATTAACTAAATCTGAGGACGATTTAGCGTATTCCTACACAATATCGATTAAGGCTCCTAGAGAATAATTTAGCGACTCAGTTCCCCGACTTTTCGAGAAAAGTCGGGGAACTCGCATTAGGCAGATACTTAGGCGGCGGCAGATTGCTTGCGCTTTAAGGCGCGACTACCAAAGTACATACCTGCCAAAATCACCCCAGGCACGATCGCAGGAAATGGAACGGCTGTCCGTTCACCTCTAAAGGGTTTAGCATTTACGATAAAGTCATTATTATCGCGATCGGGGTCAGGATCGTTCCACGCAATTTGATATACATATCCAGTACTGGGAAGGAGACTGCTTGCAAAGGATCCAGCGGTCGGGTATGTACCAGTAGTGGTCGTTCCATCAGAAAAAAGTGTAGGTTGATTATTACTTTTTAGGTAAAAGAAATTCTGCGGATTGGTTGTGAAATCATGAAAAATCGTGCAGTTTGCACATACACCAGGATAGTCCCCTACAGAGGTGGTATAACCAGGAGGTTGCTCAGTAATCTCGTTAGGAGGGGTGACGGGTGGTTTCCCAATTCCAAATTGAGAATTAAATGCACCATTGGATGAGATAAAGTCAAATTGCCATAGCCCAGTAAAGTTAATGGTAGTAATCGGGCTATCAAATCTAAAAGCAACGTTTGATGCTTGAACAGGTGATGTTACACAGGTTACCAACCCAGAAACAGCTGTTGCAGCTACTAACCCTAGTGAAATATTTTTCATGATGAATACCTTTCTGTTAATAACGGTAAGTATGACAAGCCCGTGTTTGCTTTCATGGTTGAATCGTTGCTTGGGTTCACCGAGAATACTGACATCGAAGTAAATTGGGCAAAGATCGGGGCAAATTGCCAACCATTGCATGTCTGTTTGCTTGTTTGATGGCTTGTATTATTTGGGAATTAAATTAAGTCGCTGAGTAGATCGGAGATTTCGCCTTGGGCATTAGTGCGGTTGTCATCGTAGAGCATTAGCGTATCGAGTTTTTTATGCCTCGAGAGCTTTTGGACTTTGCGGACATTGCCATTGGTGGCATCCAATGCAGCAGTAATCGCAGAATGTCGGATGCGGTGGGGTGACATTTGTTTAGAAATTCCAGCTTGTTTTGCTGTTTTATTCACAAGTCCGTAAATCGAAGCGCCTGATAATCGATGTCCCAAGTTAGCAGAGTCGAGAGCTGAGAATAATGGCTGGTTTGGATCGTGAGATTCAATGTTTGCAAGCCATTCTTGAATTGCAAGCGTGGTGGCTTGGCTGAGACTAATGGAAGTTTGCTGCGATCCTCTACCTTTACCTAGAATCTTTAGCGATCGCGTGTCGGGGTCAAAATCACCAATATTCGTGCCTGCAATCTCATTACGACGCAGGGCGTTATCCCACAGCAGTCGCAGAATTGCGTAGTCTCTTTTGCCTGTGAGAGTTTCGCGATTGGGAACCTCTAGCATCGCTTTAATTCCTGCTGGTTTGATGCCTGTGGTATCTCGATAGGTTTGAACCGTTTCACCTTGGACTTCATTTAAGTTCCATAGGCAGTGACCGAGTTTGCCAGCATAGTCAACGAGAGATTTAATCGCGGAGAGCCGACGGTTGACTGTCGCTTCTTTAAGATTTCTGGCAATCATCGCGGATTTGTATTTCAAGACCAGCGCGATCGCGTCAAATCGCTCTAGCCTTAAAAACTGTCTGACTAATTCCTCAGAGGGCAAGCGATCGTAAGCTGCTAAAAAGAAGTATTTCAAGTCTTTTTCGTAGGCTTTTTTGGTGTTGATGCTACGTTTGTCTGCCAGAAGGGCGGCAATTAGGTTGATATCTCTTGAGAGATAAGACTGAGATAAAGGGGTAGATACTTCTGGGTAAATTTCGATAGGAATCAGGGCTTCTTCGCGATCGCGTAAATTTTCTGTCTCTATTTTTAGCTTTTTAGGCATATCTGTAGGCTCGATCGCCGAGGCTCGGATGCGATCGGGTGACATTTGCTGCCGTTTGTTGGAATTGATGCCAATCTTTCTAGCTGTTCTTGCGGTAATTTTATAGATTGCAGTACCCGTAAGCCTGTGCCCCCAACTAGCTCGATCTAAAGCAATAAATAGCGGTTGGTCTAGCGATGGATCGAATTCTAATTTTTCACGATTTACTGCATGTAATCTGGCATCTAACCAATTTTGAATTGCCGCATTCGTTTCGGGACTGAGCTTTATCGATCGCGATCGGTGCTGATGCTGAATCTTTTTACTGACCTTGAGGGTTGACTGCTCAAAATCAAAGTCACTGATACTGGCTGCGGATACCTGTTGCCGTCTGAGCGAATTTTCGTGGAGTAGGAGCAAAAGGGCATAGTCTCTTACGCCAATCAAGGTATTGCGATCGAGGATAGATAACATACCCTGAATATCCTCTGGATTTATACCTAGCTTAGTTTCATCGATCATAGAACACCTCTAGAAACAGTGATTTAAGCGATCTCTGGACGGTACTGACATCCTATCATCTTAGGTTATGAATATTTTAAAATGGTTATGATTGCGATAATGGCTCTGAGGCGAAGTCTGCAACCCTCTCTGGGTAAGGAAATGGGCGTTTTTCTAGCTTGGATACCAATTAAAATCCAAGTTCAGCGTAGTGTTATCTAGCACTGGCAATACTTCTACGAAGTTTATTCCTAGAGTTCCATCGTTACTAGTTAGTACTCCTGTCGCAGTAATTACCGATGGACTTGTCCCGCTATTTGTAGACGCACTCGTTATTTTTAGATTCTCTGGAATATAGCTAGATCCACTATCCCAGATGACTTTAAACGCCCAACATCCTGAGCCATAGAGACCAAACTCACTGCCTAGGTCAAACTGCATCGGATTGGAGTTAGGACTAGGCAGAATAGCAATTGGCTCGCCAAAGTCAAACCCGCTTTCAATAGATGCTGATGGCAGAGGAGAGTGATAGACCCGTATTTCAGATAATTCGCTGTAAGTGAAAGATGCCAAGTCATTAACAAATAAGTTGGAGAATCTGTCATCAGATGTATTCACCCATCCTCCAATAGAAAACATATGCCGAGAAAAATAAAGCTTCCTATTCCTCCAATCCCAATATTGCAAACCTTGCTTCTCAGGAATAGATGTAGGCAACCCATCTCCAAAGAGAAACGCACCTTGAGCGCTATCCGCAACGAGTAGCTCTAGATCGCCTTGAGTTGTGCTAATGGCTCTATAGAGCCTCTTGTCACTACCGATAAGAATTTGATCCGCGAAATCAGCAGTCACGTTAGACGGTAAGCCAGTAAACACTTTGGCTTTGGCATAATGCAAGTCCGTAGTTAGTTCTGAATGTCTCATTGTTCTATCCTTTTAAAATTACATTTGTCCCATCGGTCACCACGTCACCATTCGCGACCAAGATGTTATCGAAGATAGCTAAATCAATTGATTCGGCATCAATTCTAATCTCTGACCAGTCATTCACAGATAGAACCCCTTTTGAAATCCATAGCCGTCTTGACGATGGATTGAACCACATGAGTCCTACCATTGATGGGGCTGTGTCTGGGTCGTGAGTTATCACAACAATAGTAGGCTGTTCGTTAACTGGCAATAGTTCGATTGGTGTGTTGTTAAGCGGGTTTTTGATTGGCATTATTTTAAGGGCTGTAGCCCAACTGGTTGAGTACTTGTCCACAAATCAAAGCGAATTATATCTTGGTCTAGGATTGACCCATCTTCAAAGGCTTTGCCCACAGTTTTACCAGTAACGCTTGTTTGTGATGTGGGCTTGCGAACTAAAAGAGTTCCGTAAGCTGGGTAAATCTTTACGGTCTTCTTTTTTAATCGAACATTCTTTTTATCACCTTCCTCTGAGAAGTGCCAAGATATAGGCTTAGCAGTAGTTAGGGTCAAGAAATCTTTCATCCTGTTTTCTGCCTCTGATTTTGATGCCGCGTAAACAGACATGATTCTCTCGTTATCCAACTTAACCCAACACTTGAAACGCCCCCAGTTATAGGGCTTGCAAACTCTCTTGATTTTGTCCCAACTGAGCCCGACGATCGCGTCTGGGATTGTGATCTCTTTTTGCTTTGCAACTTCCCTCGTTCCATTGGCTTCCTTGTAACCCCATGGTGGGGATTGCTTTGTTTTGTAAACGATGACAAGCTGCCGTCGCAGGACTTTGGTTGAGGCGAAGTCTTCCGCAGGTTGACCGACAATTTGACCGATATCTTTACTGACAAGTAGTCTATGCTGTGCAAGCACTTCAGGAATCATTGATTTTAATTCCGTCTCAGTCCCAGTCAGTAAGATTTGTCCTTCTTTCTTATTCGCAATCCGTTTGTCTGGAGTAATTCTGACAGTCCTGCGTTTCCCGTGTTGCTTTTGGTTTGCTTGTTTCGCCCCTTCATAAGCAGCCGTTAACTCATGAGCAACAATATACCCCCCCTCAAAGAAGCTTTCTTCTGCTTCCTCAACAAGCGATCGTACAAAAGCTTGGAGGTATTTATTATCGATTGAGGACACTCTATCTTCCTGCCATTTCTGGAAAGATAATTCTGGTTGCCCGTCGTTGCCCCATTTCTCCTTGATGTATTTAGCGTTTTGCGTGCCGAAGTAAGCTTCTAGAGTGTCTAGGGGAATTGTCTTGAACCACTTTCTGATATTGATGTAGGTCGTTGTTGCTGCCCCTTGCGCAAGTACTCTTGCAGTTTGCTGCAAAGCACCTTTAAAAGCATTGCCTAACTCGTCAAGTCCTTCAGCCCCTGCTTTGGTTGCTACAGTCCTTGCTAAAGTGGCACTGCCAACTACAGGCAGGAAAAAAGCCACACCATAACCCAAGCCGATCGCGACTGACCAGCCTATAGCCTTGCCTAACGTTCCACCCCAAATTGATGCAAGCGAAACTAACTGACTATCAAAAGATTTCTCTAGCTGATCGTCTGTAGCATTCCAATTAAAATTCTTGAGGGCGATATAACCTTGATGTAACCAAGTGAATAAGGTTGAAAATGTTGCTACACCAATATTTAGCAAGAAACCGACAGCACTAAATATAAATTTCCCTGTCTCAAAAAATGGCTTTAGGAAGTTTCCTTCCTCATCCTTTTTCCTAGATACTGGGTGGCTTGGATCGATAATTCTGAAACGATTTTCCCCAGTAATCGCTTTACGGATTTGTCTTGATGATAGAGCTTGCTTAGCCAGTGTCAAAGCACTCATAGGTTTTTACCTCCAAACCCATCGGACAGTTTGACCTCATCAACTTGTATGTCGGGCGTTATCTGCCCCTCGTTGAAAATACTATTAGGGTTGTTTAGTAGATTCTTGTATCTATCCCAAGTCTCATCAGAAGTCTTAGTACTGCCTGATTCTAGTGCTGCCTCAATCTCTCTCTGGAATAAGTCTTTTTCGTTCTTCCCACGGAAAAACACCCCTTTTATGATTCCTGCTGAGAATAGCAACTTTTGCAGGTAAGTTACTAAGTTCTCTTTGTCCGTATCTTTCCATCCAGATATTTCAACATCACTCTCTCTCAGTACTTGAGCTACATCGCTAGGGTCACCAGTATAGTCAAGTGCTGAATGTATTTTCCGCTTAACTGGCTCTCCTCTATATCCCAGCCAAGATGCATTGGCTTTAACATAATCCTGAGTTGTTACAGCCATGTTCTTTACGGCGAGAACCTCAGAAGCCATACGGGTTAGGAAATTCAGGATAAGTTCGCTGTTTATCGTACCTCTCACGTTCATACCGTACATTTCAGCCATGCCTTCAGCAAGGTTTGGTATGTCAATTATTTGCTCTTGATCGCCTGACTTTAAAGGATCGATATCCTTAATTTTTATTTGCAGGGGAAACTCACCGATTAGCCCATCCAATTGCTTGACGATCCAAATAAGGAAAGCCCCTGTAGAGGTTATGGTAGTTGTTTCCGTGCCGTTCCCTATAAGTGTTGATGGCACGGTAATAGGGTATTCATTAGACCCGTTTGTTTGTTCAGCTCTTTTCGCAAACAGTTCTATCAAGTCTGGAAGATTAGTTATCACCACATTGCTACCTACTCCCCCAGTAGAATAGGCTTTTGGAAGTTTATTCCCTCCAACTGTTTGTAAAACCATTCTAAGCAGATCGTTTGTCTCATCACAACATGGCATGTCTTTGGGGCTCTCTGGAGTAGGTTTGTAAGGTGGTTGCTTGTCTCTCGGACGTACAGGGCTGAATCGTGGGGCTGGGAAATTACATGACGGGATAATCCCGACTATCTCCCATGGAGCAGGAAAAGTTTCAAAAAGCTCTGCCATCTTTTCATCGACATCACTGAATCCACTGTCAGTATTAAATCCTACACTTATCCATTCTATTCGGTATCTTGGTACAGGTGAGGGATTCTCGCTAGGCACTCTCTCAGTTGACTCCAGTAGGATATAACTTTCATTGTAATTACTCAGATCGGGCATGGATGCAGGATAGGGCGAAAAACCACCTGTGTACCCAGGGATGTTATCGTATCTAGCTGCATAGTCCCCCCCAAATTGCTCCGCTTTTACGTCGTATACATGACCAATCGTCTCGTTGTAATAATTCAGCGCGAATTCTGTGTGTATGTAAAACGAAAGTATCACCCGTGCTGTGCAGACACTAGGTAGAGGGCTTATTTTAGGTCTAGGAGGTAGAGGCTTATTTATCGAATAGCTGCCACTAGGCTTAGGAGGTGGAATAAATGGGTTGTGTCCACAGACAAATAAAGGAGCCCCAGTAACGAAAACTACGACGGGTGTAAGTCTCACACAGGTTGTTTGCCCGTAGTTCTTTACGTCAACCTCATACCCTACTGGCAATATAGATAAACCACTGCCACCACAATAGGGGCTGTTTGGATATCTCTGGCAGTCTCTTGGATCTACCCCATCAGGCGAACTAATGCCAATTCCCCCCGTCGGAACTTTAACAGGCGCTACACCATAATTAGGCTCTTGGCTCCTACCCTTGTTGACCAAGTTGATAGCATTTTGAGCTATCTGTAAACTTCCCATGAATGTTATCCTCTCTGGATTTAGCTTTGGGATTGATATTTAGAGTAAGCTCTCAGATGACGGATTAATCAATATCAAATCGTTCATCGGTACGAATCTTTCAAGTCTGAGCAATAGTAATTCTGCTTCAACGATGCCCATGTTATAGGGTAATTGGAATTGCTTGGCTCCAAAGTCAGAGCGGTTCTCAGCATAAAGCCAGTTATCAAGGTCAAACATCTAAGTACACTCCAAGCCTGTAAGGATTGCGTTCCCAGTCGATATCGCGTTAATAGAACCTTTGTATAAATTTGAGAAGTTAATCTCATACGACCCGCCATTAGGGTACAGAGTGATCCCTTTGCCTATCTCGGCTGGGGCTCCATAATTCAACCATATCGCCCTATCGGGGCTGATATTTGTAAGTGTTGCTTGTAATCGGTTTGGATTGACAGGGAGAATGATTTGACTGGTATTAGTGACAGTCCAGTCAAACGCTTGAGAAATTAAAATTTCTCTCTGGTCAGTGGGAAGAGAAACAATCTCCTCTCGGACAGAACCGAATAAAGTAACATGGTCGTTACTCTCTAACAGCCCATAACCTGCATTGATAATACGAGCCCCTAGCAACGCATTATCAGCCAGATCGAACGATGGGTTATCCGTCAAATAAGGCAAGAGATTTAAGGTGTAATAGGGGACTCGATTGAGCAAGCTGACAGATGCGATCGGTAGCCACCCAGCCCCAGACACTTTAAACAGGATTTCTAGCTCTTTACGAGCGGCTAACCACTCCATATCTCTCACAGCAGTTAACCTTTCTGCTCTTGTGGCGGTTGCTTCTAGGTCTGGGATTGGTGACTCTGGTATTGAGTTGACATCCACTCGCACGCGCAAGGAAGTTATGAACCCATAAAAACGCAGGCTAGCAATCCTATCTAGCCCTGTGGTTAAAGATGGTTGGTAGATCGTTCGTATTCCTGAATCATTTACGGCAAATGGTTCGAGAATATTTCGCGATCGCTGTATTGATTGTTGAATGCTACCCATAGACCCTCTTTATTAAATAAGCCCGTTCTTTCATGAGCTGGTTGTAAACCGCCTGCGTACTCATCCCTAGTTCTCTGGATAGCCTAGCCAAAAGGTTCCCTCTAGGGTTGTAGCGATATGGTCTCCCCCATCTACCTTTTACTCTGCGGATAGCACGCCTACTGCATGTTTTTAGCCTTTGATAGCAGATTAATTCCATGGTCAAAAATCTTAATAATTGCCTAGATATGGACTTGTCTTAAGAAATACCCTTAAGGGTTCTTCTATGCCTAGTATCCCATGTACATCAGTTGTAGTAAGTATTTATACCTATTAATTTTGAAAAAATAATGTTAGGTTTTGGGTACAACTATCAACCAAACCCTAAAACAATGGCTGCTGATTTAACTTTTGCTAATTTAAACACTGCTCTCGGTGGTTCTGTGCTTTCTGCTACGGGTGCAGTTTTATCAATTGATTGCTCGTTACTAATGGGTGAAACTGGTATCGCTTTGACGGATGCGAAGGTATCTGAGTTCATGACTCGTGTTTTAGATGCCTGTGCCACCGCTCAAGTTGCCTATAACTTGGCTAACCCTACAGCTCAACTTGCTGGGTTCCCCCCTTCTAATGGTGGAGTGCCAGAACTAGATCCAACTGACGGCAAATACTACATCACGACTCGCCAAGAGATGTTGTCTCGCGCACCAATCAACAAGAATGAAACGACTGGTGTTTTAGCCTAATCCTTTTGATACTAGTGCTTTCCACCCAATTGGAAGACACTAGTATCCTTAACAATTTCTAGCAAAAAAACTCATATATAGCAGGTGGAACAATGTCACGACTCGTATCCGTTGCAATGGAAAATGCTTACGCTGGTGTTAGCTATGCGTTTAGAACCCCAATCAAACAGGCTGAAAGCACTGTTTTAGGACATACGGCGGTAACTGCTACTACAGCAGTAGATAAGCTGATTTTTGGTGCTAACCATCCAAAGCCAGCAAGAGCAACAAAAGCATTTGCTACTGGCACAACCAGTTCGTTTGTATCCAGTTCGTCAATAGTAACAGCCGATCAAGCTGGTTGGGATATCCAGTCAACAAAATCTAAGGGATTCAAGACGGGTGGAAGATTCTCACTTGTGGTTTATCTGACACTGAATAACATTCGATATGCTTGGGCTATTTCTAAACGCCGTTGGGCAAAGGTTCAAACTATTGCTAATGCGATGGGAATCAAGCGTGCTACTGGGACTGAGACTAATTTGGTATTCGGTGCAACTTTCCCAAAACCGCCGATCGCAAAAGTCTTTATCGCAAGTGCAGAAAATGGTGGCTTTGGCTCTAAGGTGGGCGTATTTTACGATCCTGAGTCGGCTATCTTGCCAGAGGGGACACCACACGGCGGTGGAAAATATTCTCAAGCTCATTGGGCTAAAATCGTTCAATAGGCGGTAATATGGAACGCTTTATCATGCTTCCTAGTGATGCTGGCTTTTACGATATCCTGCATAAACGATTGCCACCATCACTAGGTGAGAATAACTGTTACATACCAAGAGCTGACAGTAACATTCTAGAGGCTGTTAACTTACAGACAGCTATAGAGTATGCAATGGGTGGAGAAATGGATGAATGCCGATTTGGTAATGTAGAAGATGGCATGGAGTCAAATTACACAGATAACGTTATCGGCTCAGACGATTACGACTGTGATGATAACGACGGGTTTGAACAGTCCCTTGATTGGCTTCAAAGCCATAAACAAAGCGACTGGAAAGAACTGGCTAAAAGCTGGTAGGGCATTCCAAATCTCTGACAACAATTACTTCACTCTGAAGCAGATGTATGTCGGCTTTGAAGGGCAAAACGCTTACCATATGGATTTATCGCTAGGTTCATATGGTATTTATTTCCGTCCTGTTCATTGGCATTTAGGAATAGATTTAATCCTGTCTCGTTGGGATGGGGACTTGCTGCCAAGTACTGCTAACGATGGGAATATCACCGATGTTGGGCTAGGGCAGACTACAGAAGATATCGGGCTGCTATTTAACGCTGGAATTCCACTCAACTAAAGGAAGATAAAATATATGAACTTCGGTAGAGCCTCTCTCGTATCTGGGAATCAAGCCGTACTTGGCTTTAAGCATGACGATCTTTTTGTCGGCTGTGAGCCTGTACCTGATTACATTTTGTTTTACTGGAATTCAAGGAATGGGAATCAGGTTAATAAATTTAAGATGGAATGGGACAAAGAATTTCCCATAGAATTAACCTCTATAGCAGGGGGAGAGAACAATAGAATCTCAGAACTTAGAGTCTATCAGGGGTTGCAGTCTAACTCAGGCAATACGATCGCATGGACTTGTAATTTCCAAAACGCTCAAGGGTCATATGGTTACATGCCTTACCAATTCCCTCTCGGTGCTATGTTGCCCCCAAAAAGTTATATCGAATTTAATCTTGATACTAGCTGTAGTTGGTTGCAAATTATTGGCAAACCATGCCATCCAATAGAAACAGGTATTCTAACCCCACAGAACTAACGTGAAGAATAAATGGCAGGCTATTATCGTTGCTCAGAGCCCTACCCCACTCCCTACAACCCAGTCAAACTTCAACCTATCTCCATTAGAAGCAGGGCTGCTTACTGTGATTATTTCAGGACTTACAGCCCTTGGAGTGCCAAAGCTACTTGAATTATGGGGAAAGACAAAAGTAGAAGGGGTACAGTCCGATCGCCGTAGAGAGGATAGTGTCTATAAGACCTTACTGGACAACAGTCAAAAGGCTCAAGATAATTTGACGGAGACTGTTCGCACTTTGATGGCTAATCAGACTTCTCAAACGTCTGAGCTGTTCCAGTTAGCTAACATGATGGTTGTTGAGGTTAAAGAGCTTAGAGAAGTAGTCGCATCAATGGTTTTACAAGACCATAAGAAGACAGAAGCGATGGAGAGATTGAACTATGAGATTCAAGATCTAAAAAATATCATAGAACAGAAAACAGATATCACTAGAACCTAGGCTTTCTTAGGTCTAGCGATCGCATCGTAGGCATGAAAGAGACAGAGAACGCTGATTATCCAAATAGAAATCTCTGCATAACCATCTTGTGTATAGAGGTATGAATTTCCTCCCCTTGGCATGAATACGATCAGGATAGCAAAGGTAAATAGAAGGCTTAGAACCGTTACCACGAAAGCAAGTACTGCTTCTTTGATGCTGTTGATAGCTGGCAATTTCTTACTGTGTGACTCTGCCTTTTTGCCTAATAGCCAACTATGAATGTAGGCATAGGCTATGAATGGCAGAAGTGATAAGCCTATGAACAGAGCAACTATTAATCTTTCGTTCTGAGCAGTAATAATTTCGCGCCCAAACATTCGCAGCAGTTGCCCAGTCAGCCCTACTATAAACATCAGTACGAAAGTTCTAAGAAAACTAACAGGACGAGGTATCCAAGGTGACATGGCTCATTTCCCTACACTCTCCGCGATCGCAACGAGTCTATCAGAAACCGCTCGATAGATATAAGTCAGTTCTGTTATGCTCATTGAATCAACCTTTTGAGCAACTGCCAAGTAGTTTATTGAATCATCTATCTGCTTATCTTCTTCCCCCTCAAGATAGCTCATTAATTCTTCTAGGCTAAAGCCTGCAATCTTAGCGATTTTGGTTAGGTTTGAAGCCCCTGGAGTAACCTCAGCATCTTCCCATGATTGAATAGCACCATAGGTTACGCCTATCATCTTGGCGAATTCCTTCTGAGTGGCATTCCCGCGAAGCTGTTTGATTAAGAGCGCAAGTCGTGCTTTAGCATTGCTATCCATACGCATTTACGCATTTACATGTATATGTTTTAGCACAAATACGTGTATGAGTATTGACTCTTTCGTGTTTTTGTGTTTACACTTATATCTGTATTTGCTAAACAGACATATATGTATTCAACAGACACCAAGTCACGGCTAAATATCACTATTGATAGTGGTATTGATGAGCAGTTGCGCGTTTTATCCGCCCGACATCGGGGTTCAACCCTTAGCAGCATCGTTGAAGATGCCCTCAGACATTGCTTGGAGAATCGCCATTTTTTGGAAAGACTCAAAGCCAAACACGAAAAAGAGCCACAGTACTAGACCTTTCTAGGACGTGGCTCTTTTTTTGCCAACAAAAAGCGATCACCGTAAGCGATCGCTTGATTCAGTTGAAGTTAACAACAACCAACAG
Organism: Tumidithrix helvetica PCC 7403; assembly: GCF_965232925.1. NCBI lineage: Bacteria > Bacillati > Cyanobacteriota > Cyanophyceae > Pseudanabaenales > Pseudanabaenaceae > Tumidithrix > Tumidithrix helvetica. The sequence continues at coordinate 7,447 of NZ_CBDDRA010000019.1, read as the reverse complement.
TATAAACCCATGCCCACAATCACTCAAAGAACGCTCAATCTTTATCTTTCAAAAGGCAGATACACGATCTACGACCCTATGGGGAAATCAATGGCTCATTATCAAGACGATGACATCAATGTTTTGTCCCGCTGGCTGTGGTCAGACCTGACCAGACTTACCAAGCGTGGCTATGACGTAAAAATCTCTCGTTGTGAGATGGAAATGCATGGCTAAACCAATCTCCTACTATGTAAGGCTTTCAGCCCTTACCACCAACGAACTAGCATCCCTGTCACCCCATGAGCAACTCGATCTAGCGAGAGGGCTAATTGAGGTTGCACAGGCGATCGCACTGAAAAAAGCAGAGGAACCCCGACATGGAAAGTAGAGACGATCTAAGCCAAGACGCGAAATCCATAGCAGGTAAAGCCTTGATGCTAGCCGATGCCCTAGAGCAGATCGCTGGCAATCTGAACAATTACATCGTTGCCATGCGAGGCGATCGGGCTGACTGGGGAAACAATGCAGGGCTACACCTAGGGCGAGAGGAATATGGAGTATTTGCCGACCTCTGGAATGCCAGAGAAGAAGCAAACTCAGTCCTACATTGGATTTCACAAACCACTGAAGAAGATGCGATCGAATATCTAATTGACCACGAATAACCAAAGTAAGCAGCCATGAAACAGACCCACCACCAAACAGAAATCCTTGAAAAGAACTACGGTAAACAGCTCTGTGGTTACGCCACCATCGACGGCAAATATATTCCTGTGACTTTTCACCCTGCGATCGGTTGGTATTTCATGGATGCCGAGCTTTACTTTCATTTCATTGACGAACCAACCAGCGATCGCACCCTAACCCAGTGCGATCGCATTATTTCTACAACGAGGTAACTATGAAAGTCTGTCTGACAACCGCTAACCGTGAATTTATTCGTGAGGCTGAAATCCCCCCCTTTCAAACCGCCCCTACAGTCATTCTTTGGGGCGACAGAGTATTTATTCGAGACACGACAGTTAAACACGCATTCTATTTCAGAGAATGCTTTTTCTGCATAGTCAATTAACCAAGCGATCGCATTCATCACTTTGAGGAAACAGAAATATGTTAGACGCACTAGAATCGGCTAAAAGTACCCTTGTTCATTACCTTCAACTTGCCAGTGAGTCAGAGTTTAGCCATGCAAGTGCACGGCATGAAGAGATCGGAGGGCTTGTTGAGGACATCGTTAATGTAGCAGTATCAGAGGCTCTAGAAAAGATGCCAAAACCAACCGTAGAGCCTAAACAAGAGATTGCAGATGTAGCGATTACAGCTATCAATCAAATTCAGCTTTTACTATTCAGCATCCTGTGCGATGACAGTTTGACCCATCGGCAGAAAAACGATCGACTGAAGGAGATAGGCAGGAATTGCCTTGCCGCAAAAGTACAAATCACTTGCATGAGCCCTAGATATCAGGATGACTTCTAACTATGCCACTTAGAACCTATACAGAGCTTAGTCTCAGAGAGAAAATTGTCCAGTGCAGATATATGAAACGCTTGCACTACAAACACTTTGAAATTGCTTATGAACTGCAATTACCCAGCAAGGTGATCACGCACATCCTGACGCATTCAAACCCATTTGATACAGCAGAAGAAATTGAGGCACGAATCAAACAAGATTACAAAGATCTCTAATATGTTCAATATCACCCATCACGTTGATTTTGACAGCAAGGGCAGAGCACAATGCCCTTGCTGTCTTTCTGTTGGTAAAACAGCCAAGAATTTAGCCCTAATCCCAAACACCGATGGGGCATACAAATGCCATCGCGGCTGTACTCCAGACGATATCCGATCCGCAATTGGGCACCCCAGGAACGAAGATGTCCAAATCCCCAAAGCGATCGCCACCAACGCCAGGACAAACAAGCCAAAATATCACACACCGCAAGAGCTAAAAGCCAATACTGACAAGCTATTGACTCAAAGCAAACTTGCAAAGCAGTGGTTGAGCGATCGCGGCATCGATGCTGATGACATAGCCCGACATCGGCTTGGTATTGTCACCAGAAAAATTATTACGTCTAAAGACCCCTTTGAATTTGAGATGCTGCCCTGCATCTCCATACCCTACGAAATCAATACAGGTCAGTGGCTCCAGAAATATTATGTTTTGCCTTGGCTGCCTAAAGCAGAAAGAGTGAGTAAAAAAGGCGTAGAACTGCAAAGGGTGCAACAAGACTCAGGTTTAGCCGCTACTTGGTGGTTTACTCGCAAGTCTGAAAGCAAAGAGCTTTGGGTCTGTGAGGGTGAATGGGATGCCATGGTCATGGCGAAGATTGCACAAGCCGATGTGGTCACATCAACGACGGGCGCGGGTAATGTGCCCAAAGACCTTTCACCATTTGACCAATACCAACAGATAACTATTTGGTATGACCTTGACGATGCGGGCAAAGTTGGAGCTGAAAAGTTAGCCAATGCGATTGGCCCAAGGGCAAAGATTGCCACAGTTCCCCATAAGCCAGAGTCAAAGGAAGGCTGGGACATATCTGATGCAATCAAAGACGGTTTTACCATTGACCAATTTAATGAGGCTGCCAAATTAGCGATCGCGCCGCCGTGGCCAGCGGGTAAAAAATCAGCCCTAAAAGACAGGCTCAGTACCACTGCTGAATTAATGGCAAGAGCCAAAGACTACACCGATTGGCTGATTGATGAAATTCTGCCTATCAATGAGTTAATTCTGCTAGCTGCCTCACCAAGAGCTGGTAAATCACTAATGGCTATGAACATTGCTCAGTGTGTAGCTAGTGGTAGCAACTTTCTAGACAGACCAGTTACCCAAGGCAGTGTGATTTATGTCCAGTGTGAAGACTCAGAGACAAAGACCAAACAAAGAGCGATCGCTCAGGGCTGGGATGAAAACTTACCAGTGTATTGGCTGGAGAAATTCAAACTGTCGGAGCTGTCGGAGCTGATCGATTTAGCAAAAGAAATTGAGCCAAGGCTGATCGTCCTAGATACCCTATCCAGAGTCAGAGACGATAACACCACAGAATCAAGTGCAGAGATGGGCAGAATCTTAGAGCCACTCCAAGAATTTGCCCGTGACCATAACTGCTGCATCTTGCCCATTCACCACACAGGCAAAATCAAACTTGAGTCAGCCGATGCCCTTGACGTATTTGAGACCATCCGAGGTAGTAGCGCCATCAGGGCAACTTGTCGAGGGACATTAGTGATTGCAGCAAACGAGCAAGGCTATCGACTCTGCATTGAAAATGGCTACAACAAACAGGACTTAAAGGTAAGCCTAGACCTGAATACACTAACGTGGCGACTGCTTGGTAAATGGGGAATTCAAGCCGATGCCAGTCAAGCAGATCAGGTTTTGGACTATCTGACAAAGGTTGAACATGCAACCCTTGAACAGCTACATGAATCTGTAGGTATCAATAAGCCAAGTTTGTATAAGGTGTTGTCGCGGTTGGTGCATGACGAGAAAATCTCTAAAACTGGCTCTAGGAAAGCGGTTGTCTATTCTCGCTTGCTGCAAAAACTCGCTAAAGCGCAATCTGACATATCAGACATGTCAGATACGTTGTCAGATTCGGAAACTCGCACGGTACAAAGCATAGAGGTGCTATCTGACAAAAAATCAATTTCTCTTTTATCTGACAACATGCAGGTACAAAAATCTGTTGGTGACACCACACCAGATCGAAGCAAGTTGTCAGATTGTCAGGTAAGTAGCTCAACACCTGACACAGCAAGCGTTTCCGAATCTGACAAGTTACCTGACAAAACCAAAGTTGTCAGATACGAGATTGGCGATCGCGTCGAAATCAGGACAGGCAGATTTACGGGTAAAGCCGTTGAGGTAGTTGGTTTTGATGGCGAATTGTACGAGGTCAAGGGCAAGACTTGGGCAGTAACCCAGTTCTACCCACAGCGCTATTTATTCAAGTTAGAGGTTGCACCATAAGGTTACGCCTGCCCATGGTTACGCCTGCCCAACCATTTCCGAAAACAAACGTCTGTTTACGAATATGAGCGACCAAGAATTAGCAACCATAATCGAAATCCTGCTCACAGAGCTGAAAAGGAGAATTCTGCCAGAGCCAGAACAACCAAAACCCGTTGAATTATTATCGCAACCAGAAAACTCGATACCATTGGTAGCAGACTATGTGAAGGGTGATGTTTTGCCGCGCGATCGGTACGAAAAAGGGCAGATGATTCTCTGGCAAAATCCAGCGAGCGGAGGTCAATTAGCTTGCAAAATCATTGATGTGATTGACTCTGACAGATATGTGATTTTCACCAAGGGTTGGCGAAAAAATCGGATCGCAACCAGTGCCCAGATAGTAGGGCTCTATATATCCCGTTAGGTTACGAAAAACGGTAGCTTACGGTAATGGCTCTTTACGCAAGCCAAATAAATTCGTAACCTTAAATTCGCAATCCTGTAAAACAAATGATCTTTCACCCAAGTGGGTGAACTGATCAGAGGAAGTTACACCCTAGAATCTGTCTATAGACTTACAAGAACAGTCAGAGTACGTCTTTAAAAAGTTGGATACCGTTATGATGCTTGATATTCAAGTGTTTGCACCTCGCGGAAATTTTGATAGTAGATATAGCGCTAAGTTTAGAGCCGAGATTGCTAATATTGCTCTCAAAAAACCAGATGTCTTGATCGTGGATATGCATAATGTCACCTTTATTGATAGCAATGGTCTAGGGACATTATTTGCAGCGAGCAAACTCACAAAAGTCTATGGAGGCAGATTGATTATCTGTTCCTTATCAGAACCAGTAAAATTTTTGCTCGAAGTAACTGCAACCTTCAAATATTTTGAAGTTTTTGCAACTCGAGAGGAGGCATTAAAAACGATCTTAGCTGTGCAGTTGGACAATTTGGAATGGTCTCCACGTAACCCAGACCATCCAAACAACAATTAATATTGCAGCCATAGAAGTCATGTACCAATAAGCAATTTTGAATTTGAATGTAGCTACTCGTTGTCTTATCAGAAAATCATGAGACTCTGCTTAAGTCTAGCTGTGATATAGTAAGACTTAAATTAAGCAAATACATCACCTATGGATTTTGAGTCTCAAAATACAAATGCTTCGCTTATGGATGTAGAAGCAATTCAAAAAGCACTTGGGCGATCGCGTCCTTCGATCTATCGTTATGCAAATACCGACCCAGAGCAGCTAAATACACCCTACAACCCTAAACTGCTCAACCCCGAACTTCGTAAAGATAAAAACGATCCGCTCTTATTCCACCCAACCGAGGTATCGCGATTTGCGCGAGACGTACTCAAAATTAAGCAAGTGACGATTCAGGTACAAGAACCTGCTGCTACAGTCACCAATCAACTGCTGCAAGAAATTTTGTGCGAATTGCGATCGCTAAATCAATTTCTACAAAACAAGTCTTAAATAAGTCTTGATAGGATCGCGATGAGTCTCATAAATAGAAATCAAGACTCATATTCAAGAATATGTCCAGTTGCGCGGAAAGACTCATTTCCATTAAGTTTTCCTGTCTTTGTCTCCATAATCTTGAATCCCTCGCTTAGATAAAGATGTAAGGCTGTATCATTACCACTCAGTACGGATGTAGATACGGTTTTACCACATCGATCGATCGCTTGGCGCAACAATTTTTTCCCAATTCCCTGTCGATAATAGTCAGGTGACACATATAACCAAGTCACCTCATCATCGGCAAAAGCGATAAATCCAACTACAGCTTCATTATCGCAAGCGACCCAAACTTCTCCTTCAAATAGTCCCTCATTTTCGAATGTAGCAGCCAATGAGAGAAATGCTTCGACACCAACTGAAGCTCTCAATTCATCTAATCTTGCTCTATCGTGAATATCTGCAATAGCATCCCAATCTTCAGAGTTATATTTCCTTAGCTGTATCATGAAAAGCTCTTAGATTTTTATTCTGTGTTGAATAGTTCAAAAATACAATCTCCTATTCATCTTGGGTTTGAAAGCATAACGTTCCCGCTAACCAGACGCAGACAATCTTGGCATCTCACCGATAACTTGACTTCGTTCCGGTTCAGCGGGATTGTTATGCCCCGACCACCTAACAATCACTTATCCTTGCGATCGCCGATAACTTCTCGGAACTCATCAACAAAGCTAATAATTTTTGATTGCTTAAACTTGGCTAAAAGTAGCCAAGTTTACTGGTTTCGGTATAACATTTGCTTAACCTTCAACCTGACTTGTCACGTGAGTCAAGTTGAAGCGGTTGTTAGATTGATATTTTTCTTGTAGCATGATTTATAATCCATTTAGTATTTGTATCATCAGACTTAGACCATTCAAATAATAATGTTCTTGTCGCTTCATAATTAACTTTTAAATAGTCAGTTACATTATTCGCAACAGACTTTTTAACAAATTTAACGCTATCCTCTTTCAGAATATCAAGAATTTCAAATACAGGTTCAGGCTTATCAATAAAAGTATCTAGTTTTGTAGCCCAAGGTAATTTGGGTCTACTTCCTTCTGAAGATAATCTTCTTAAATGGAAATTATTTGATTTCGCCCAAATTAATAATTGATATATTGTTTGATCAGGGAATTTTCTTAAGAAAGGTCGTATGGCATATTCTCCAGTATTTCTTTTTGTAATTTCCTCAATAGCACGCATTGAAATGTCAAAATTATCTATTCCAAATATTTCAACATATTTTCCAATGGGCATAACCCAATAGAAATCGGTAAACATCCCTGTTTCCTTTTGATTCTCTTCCCCAAGAATTGAAATTAATATACTAATTGATCTTTCATAGTCTTCAGGTAGATGCTTGTGTAACTCATTAGCATGTAACTCAATTCTTTGTTTATAGCCCAAATCATTTACTTTTAGTGATATGGCATTTGTATAAGATACATAATCAAAATCAGAAAAGACCGTTAGTATTTTTTCTGACAATAGTTCGGCAAGATTTACCCCAAAATACTGAGTAATACTCTTATCTGTCGTCATCTTAGCTCCTCCGCCCGAAAGGTAAATCTAACTGCTTAATTGAGCGGCAAGCGATCGCCTCTCAACAAAAATCTCTCAATATTGTCAGATCCAATGTTATTTTATGCCCCGATCGCTTACCAATTCTTTATCTTTGCGATCACTAATAATCTATCGGAACTCATCAACGAAGCAAATCATTTTTGAGGGCAGAATCTTGGCTGAAAATAGATAGCTTTGACGGACGTATCGGTTTCGGTATAACGGTTGAATTGAGCGGCTTTCGATATTTTTAAGATTGCTCCAAATTATAGCTCTTTAGTCCGTTCCAATGATTTTATGGGGAGACGAAAACAATCAAGCCGAGGAGACGACCATGCAACGAGTGATAGATTCATGTCCACTAATATATCGCATCGCTCCTTACATCAGACAAAGTATACCCTACAGAAAAGATT
>NZ_CBDDRA010000018.1:0-127969 GCF_965232925.1 Tumidithrix helvetica PCC 7403 | reverse complement strand
ATTGAACTCTGGTTCCAAAAAACACTCTGTCATGAGAAAATATTGCCATTAATATTCTGGAGAGCCTAATTCTACTCAGTTTTAGGCTCTTTTTTTTCTCCACTTTCTCTTCCTGATGAATTATTCAGGCTAGTAGACTAAACGTGACTTGTTTTGTTTCAAGTAAATCACAATTTGGCGCACAGCTTTTTGAGGAAAGCGGTTGTACATTCTGAGGCCATAATTTGCCATCCGTGCAGGAATTTCTGCGTCTGGACTCGTTTGAAATTCTGTGTGGAGTAATAGCTCTGGTGAATCTAAAAGAATAAGTGCATCGGCGCGGATGGGTTCAACATTTAGCTCTGTGGGACTGAGATGGGTAAAGGCAACGGGCTGACCGAGCAGCCATGTTGCGAGGTCAGCCGAGAAGTTCTCTGCTAAATATTTGCAGACATTGTCATACATTGGCGCAATTTTAGCATCGGATGTCGCACCCTTGTTGTTAGTAAAACTCAACAATAGCATGCTACACAGGAGTTTTTATTATCCTAAATCAGGGAATGTCTTCAAAACCTCAGGATGAACGATGGTTCCATTTTTAATATTTAAACCCTTGGCAAGTACGGGATCGTGAATGAGCGCATCCATGCCCTCACGGGCGATCGCACAAATAAAGGGGAGGGTCGCATTGACGAGAGCCTGTGTGGATGTCCAAGGAACGGCTCCAGGAATATTTGGTACACCATAGTGTAATACGCCCTCTGCTTCGTAGACAGGTTTCGTATGGGAGGTGGGTCGCCCAGTCTCAATACAACCACCTTGATCGACCGCCACATCGACAATGACAGAATGCGATCGCATTTGTCCGACTAACTCCTTAGAAACCAAAATCGGTGCGCGACCACCCGCCAATAAGACGGCTCCGATCACCAGATCGGCATCAGCAACGGCTTCAGCAATACTGCTGGGCGTACTATAGAGCAGTTCCACCCGCGAGCCAAAGACGATCTCTAGCTCGCTGAGTCTTGTTAAACTGACGTCAAGAATTTGTACGCGCGCGCCTAGACCCACTGCCATGCGGGCTGCCTCAGTACCAACCACACCACCCCCCAGAATCGCTACGCGTCCCGATCGCACCCCTGGAATACCACCCAACAAAACTCCACTACCACCCTGTTGCTTGGTAAGATAGTGAGCGCCAAACTGTACGGATAAGCGCCCAGCAATAATGCTCATGGGCGTCAGAAGGGGTAGTTGCCCTGTGGCTGTTTGTACGGTCTCATAGGCAATACAAGATGTACCCGATTGCAGTAAAGCCTCCGTCAGATCGCGGCTGGCAGCAAGATGTAAATAGGTAAATAAAATCAAATCGGGATGAAGCAACTCATACTCAGAAGGTAGGGGTTCTTTGACCTTCACAACCATGTCTTGGGCATAGGCTTGCTTCGCTGTCTCAACGATGGTTGCGCCTGCTTTGATATAGTCAGCGTCATGAAAACCAGCTCCTAAACCAGCTTCCTTTTGAATGCTGACCTTGTGCGATCGCTTCACGAGAGTCGCCACAGCTGCGGGTGTTAAACCCACGCGAAACTCTTGATCTTTGATTTCCTTAGGTACACCAATTCGCATGAGAAATTACCTGTATGAGAGGAATGGGGATGAAAAGTTCTATTCTCGATGAAGATTGTTTGGGAATGGAACTACGACTGATTAAAGGTCTCTTTGAGTACAGTCCGAGCGGCAAGCTGACTGCGGGTTGAAGAGAGAATCTCCGCTTCTCGACGCAGACGTGCTGCGGTATCGCGGGTTTCTAATAGTGCCTGTTGCTCCCCACTTGCTCCTTGAAAGTTGCTGGCAATCCAATAGGAAAGTTCGATGGGACTGCGAGGGATTTGGGGTAGCTCAATTTCTTGTTCCGTCAGCTTTTGAGATAATCGCACGACATCATCCAGCAATTCTCTGACTTCTGTTGCCAAGAGATAGGGGGCATCGTTACTAGGCTCATCTTCAATCCATTCCACTAAGCCCACGCGATAGGGGGTCTGGCGAATATATTCCAACACCCGAAATCTTTGTTGTCCGAGGGTTAAGAGTTTAAAGCGATCGTCAGGCATGCGGTGGTGTTGCACAATTTTGGCGCAGCACCCAACATTGGTCGGTTGTCCTGCCTCAGAGTCCCACATCAATACGCCAAAATAGCCATCGCTTTCTAAGACAGTGTTGATCATCATGCGATAGCGATACTCAAAGATGTGCAGAGGGAGAGACTGTCCGGGGAAAAGCACAACTTCAGGCAATGGAAACAGGGGTAGCTCTCTAACTGAAATCGAAGAAGATGATGACATTTCTGCTAATCGTACGGTGCTATGAGTTGTATTACTTTAGTTTAACGGGAGTTTAACGGAAATTCTATGAATTGCCTTTTTAATCGCGAACAATACTTCCGTTCGTGAGAATCTAAGAATTAATAACTTCCGCATTTCACCAGAGCGAAAAATTAGGAATACAACCCTAATCAATTCGCAGCCCTTAGCATCAGTTTAGCCTAACACCACCTCATTGTGGTACGAACCATCATCACGATCGCCGATCGAAGTCCTCATCATTGTGCATCCGATAGCGTTGTCTCCCCTTCTGAATGTAAGGGCGTATAAGCTCGTAAAGCTGGCGGACATCCAAGGGTAAGCGCTCTAGATAAACTTTGGGTGTGGAGATATCCTGTGTGACCAGCAGCATATTTCCCGTTCCCATTAGTCTTTGACTAAAGGGCTTTTCTAGCTGAATATCATCGATCAGATAAAGTTCAATCGTGTCAATCTTTTGAGAAAAAATACCCGTTTCAATCACAATCCGTTGCGATGTGATCAAATAGTGGGTATTGATGTTTTTTAGCCAAAACCAGAGCCAAGCAATTCCGAGGGTAATAATGCTGAGAAACAGGCGACCGACACTGCCGATCGCAGCAGGTCTGCCTTTAAAAAACACCTGTTCCTCAGAAGTTGTTCGGGGGGGATCGCTCGCCATATTGTAGAAATTAGCCGTGAGTTAGCCGTGAGTTAGCTGTTTGCTGTTTGCGACCAAACACGGGTAGGCATGCCCCAGATATAAATAAAGCCTTCAGCTGCTTTATGATCGAACAGGTCAGCACTGGTGTAGGTAGCTAGCTCTTCATTATAGAGAGAATTGACCGACTTGCGGCCGACAATTGCCGCAGTACCTTTAAAAAACTTGACGCGAACCGTACCCGATACCCGTTCTTGGCTGCTGTCGATAAAAGCATCAAGGGCGACTTTCAGGGGGCTGTACCACAGACCGTTATAGATCATGCGGGAATAGGTTTCCTCAATGTTGCGCTTGTACTGGGTCAAGTCAGCGGTGAGGGTGAGACTTTCAAGATCGCGGTGCGCTTCAATCAATACGCTCATGGCAGGTGTTTCGTAAATCTCACGGGACTTGATCCCGACCAGACGATTTTCGATCATGTCGATGCGACCAACGCCATTGCCACCCGCGATCGCATTCAACTGCGTTACGAGTTCTACAGGATCGAGGGCATTACCATTCAAGCCGACTGGAATGCCTTTCTCAAACGCGATCTCAGTGTAGGTGGGCTCATTGGGTGTATCGGCGATCGCTTTGGTCATCACAAACACATCCTCGGGGGCTTCTTGCCAAGCATCTTCGAGAATGCCTGCTTCGATCGCGCGTCCCAGCAAGTTACGGTCAATACTATAGGGCGAAGATTTCTTTACAGGTGAAGGGATGCCACATTTCTCACCATAGGCGATCGTTTGTTCGCGGCTCATTCCCCATTCACGGGCAGGGGCTAAAACCTTGAGTTTGGGATTTAAGGCAGCGATCGAAACGTCAAAACGTACTTGGTCGTTGCCTTTACCCGTACAACCATGGGCTACTGCATCTGCGCCATACTCAGCAGCGGCATCCACCAAGATTTTTGCGATCAACGGGCGGGCTAAAGCCGTAGAAAGAGGATAGCGGTTTTCGTAAAAGGCATTGGCTTTCACAGCAGGAAAAGCATAGTCGGTGACAAATTCGGCAACGACATCTTGGACGAGGGATACTTCTGCACCCGATGCCAAGGCTTTGAGGCGAATAGGTTCTAATTCATCGCCCTGTCCTAGATCGGCTGCTAAAGTGATGACCTCTTTAACGCCCCACTCTTGTTTGAGATAGGGGATGCATACGGACGTGTCTACGCCACCAGAATATGCTAAGACGACTTTATTAGCTCTTCCCATTAATCTATTCCTTGCTCTTTAGTACAAATAATACTGTGACTCAAATAATTAAATAACTTCTAAAAGTGGGTTCTGACTGTTACTCACGATCGTTATTTGTTGAGAGATCTGATAAGTTTCAGCCCATTGAGTCATTTTTCTCAATTGAATTTCCAGCAACTAAATTTGGTTACTAGGGTAACCAATAAAGTAGCCCGGGTACTACGCCTATTTCAAGCATCCCGTAGTGCTGCTGCCTTCCGACCCTGACACGATTTGGGCGTTGAGATCGCATAGATCCGAGCCAGATATAGACTAACACCGATCGCGATCGATTACGCGAAAAAATTTTCAAACTGTATAACCTTGCCGATCGACCACTGTAAATATTCCTCAATTCCAACAGATCCTCATACCATTTTCAAAAAATGATGCAACGCATCTTTTTGAAAAGACCGCGCAGAGCGCGGAACCCAAAACCCGATCTGTGGCAAATTCATGAGAAATTGGTATCACTTGGCAGCTGGGGTATGGGCTTTGTGCTGCACTAAAAAAGAGGCGATCGCGTCGCCTCTTTTTGGCAAGATATCCTCTACGCCCATAAACTTGATATTGTGGACATAGTTAAAGGAAACCAAGTTTTATTAAGAACGCCTGCGATATTTGAGAATTTCAACAGGAACATCATAGAAAGAGCTTCCATCTAAGGCGATCGCAACAGGCTGTACCTTCTGATAGGGAGTAGCTAAAAGAAGTTCTTCTAAATCAGAAGAGAAGAGAGGCAAGGTACGGTTTAGTTTCGTATAGTTTCCTGCTACAAACGAGCGCGTATAAGCAGGGTTACGAGAAGGATAGGGTAGCCCTCTGGGATTGTAAGAGCGGAGATCGATATCTTCAGGATTATCTAAGAAATAGACATCAGACTTACTCAGATCGTTATTCGGGTCATATTTTACCCTTGTGAAATAGTCAAATATTGGCTCAAAGGTGTCGATCGCGCCATTCTGATCGGCATCAATGCCCATAACTGTCCGAACGATGCCTAAATCTTGCGAACCATCGGGCAAAATTAGATTGACAGTAGCATTGTCATCGAGTAACTCAAATTCGCTATAGCCAATCAACCGAGAGTCTTTGGGATTGAATAATCTAACCGTGACCCGATCGTTAGGATTCAAACCGCGAATAAATCTGGCACTACCATTGATTGGATACAGAAAATCACCCACAAAGCGTTCGGGTAAAAAACCATTAGATCGCTTGGACTGTAAAGAGACTCTAGCAATAACTTGAGACAAAGTTGGTCGGTTTTGCAAGATCGCCAAACTAAAGTGTCCGCGATGGGGTTTGAGATCGGTGCGTTTTAAAGGGAACCTTGTGTTGGGAAATCGTTGTTTGTAGGTGGCTTCAATGCGATCGACACTAGAGCTGGGTAACGTCGTGCGATAGTTATTTAGCAACTCTCCTGTGAGAAACTCATCAAATTCCTTGCGATTAAAGGGTTGAACTGTGCCAAGGGGATTGCTTGCCGATGATTCAAATCCTTCTCCTGATTTGACAATCACTGTATTGGGCTGACCAGTCCAATTGCTCGTAATCTCGACCTCTCCTTCTAAAACATCGACATTTTCACCACCTTTGGGATCTACTTCCATGATGTAGGTTGTGCCTCTCACTGCTGCGGTGACGTGAGCTGTACAAGCAGAAGTTGGTCCGTTGAACAATGCATTGCCTTGTTGCACGAATGCACCGCACGATCCTAGCGTCAACGAGGAATATTTCCCAAGCCTAGCGATCGACCAGTTGTTAAATCGAAGTTGGGCAAGAGACTCATTTGTACTTACCTGTTGGGACGTTTGGGCGACTTCACCTATATTCGCCCGCCGATTTTGAATGAAAACCTGATTTCCTTCGGTAATTTCTGTAATTGTGGCGGTGGTTACGCCAGTGGATTGTGCTGTTGCGGGGAAACGATAAACATTGCACAACAAGACAAAGCAAAATCCCAAGACAAACAGGGGCAGGCGTTTCCAGATCGGGAGTTCCTTGAGTGCTTGGGATATTCCGATCGACATGGCTTTAGATCTCTGCATACGTTCTCTATAGGCTCAATAATTCAAACTTTTGGGTTTATCTTCACATTAAATCTTGTTAACTGGCTAAATCAGCTACAAGTGCTTAAATAACTTGATAGGCGTGACTTAATACAATTACCCTAAGACAATGACTCAGTATTTTGGCTATTGTTCCGATGTTTCAGATATTTAAGAATCATGAATACAATAGGTTTTAATTTGTTAAAAAATTTAAAGAGTTCGTGGCAAAAGCTATCTTAGAAAGTCACCCATATGAAGATCGATCTCAAACAGATTCTCAAGCCAAGCCATATCGGCTACTTCCTAGTGGGGGCTTTTGCCCTAGCAGGTGCGATCGCGACAGGAACAAATCATCCTCTAGTAAGGCTTGTAGAACGACACACCCAGTCAACGTTTTTTTACCTGCGCGGGAGTATTGCACCGCCAAATAATATTGTGATTTTGGCGATCGACGACGACTCGTTGCGGCAAGGGGAATTTTATAATTCCGATCCCAAAAAATACGCTTACTTAGAACCCTTTAGAAGTACACCTTTAAAGCGCACGATCTACGCCCAAGCGATCGAAAAAGTGCTCGACTCAGGCGCTAAAGTTGTAGGGGTGGATGTGCTATTTGTGACACCAAGCGTACATGGGGCATCTGTCGATGCCAGTTTGCAAAAAGTTTTGGATAAATATGGCGATCGCGTTGTGATGGCAGCCAGCTACGAACTATCCCAAACTGCCGAGGCAACTTCGCTACAGTTGGCAACACCCGAAGTCATCTTTAAACTCAAGCCAAACTCCTTAGGGCTGATTAACTTCGATCGCGAAGTGACAGGAAATATTCACAGTTTTGGTACGCAAATAGGCACAAAATCTGGACTGCGAAACATACCCACCTTTGCTGAGTCAATTTTAAATGCTGCCAAGATTAGCTATCTCCAACCCAGAGGTAACACGATTTACTTTTATGGCAAAGAGAATACTTGGCTCTATGCACGTCAACAAGCGCCGCTTTACTATGTCGTCGATCCTCAAAACTGGAAAAACCAGTTAATGGCGGAAGGGAAGTTTTTTAAGGACAAGATCGTACTGATTGGGGCAACGGCTTCCTCAATGCAAGATATTCAAAATTCGGCATTTGGCCGAATGCCGGGGGTTGAAATTCATGCCAATGCGATCGCGACCTTGATGAACGATCGCAGCCTTGCCGAGCTAATTCCCGATCCTAAAAATCAGGGGTTGCTGATATTTGGCTTGGTGGGAATTTTAGGTCTAGCGCTCAGCCGTATCAGACGCCCATTTTTGCAATTTGGGATCGTGCTGATCGTAGCTGGGGCTTGGTTGGGAGCAAGTTATTACTTTTTTACCTACGCTAACCTAATTTTGCCAACCGCAGTTCCTGTAATTGCTTTGGGCTTAAGTGGTCTATCTCTTTTGGTCACAGGTGGAATCGAGATCTATATAGAAAACTCTAAGGCACAAAAAGACAAACGTTTACTCCGTCAAGCTTTTGAGCGATATGTTGCGCCAACAATCGTCGAAGAAATTGTCAGCAATGCCGAAAATTTTCGCGAATTCCTAGAAGGGCGCACGATCAAAGCCGCTGTCCTATTTTCAGACATTCGAGGCTTTACCACCCTCTCTAGCCGTGTTCCCGCACCAAAACTCGTACCGCAATTGAATGTCTATTTAGGCGGTATGGTCGATGCCATTACCGAATATCAAGGCACTATCGACAAATTTATTGGGGATGCCGTGATGGCAGAGTTTGGCTCACCTGTCTCGCGCGGCGAGGATATTGATGCTATGAATGCAATTTATGCCGCTCTAAATATGCGGAAAGTACTGTCCGAACTACGTCTGGTTTGGCAGCAGGAAGGCAAGATTCCCTTTTCTAATGGAATCGGCATCAATTACGGTGAAGTCATGGTTGGGAATATTGGTTCTCCTAGTCGTTTGGAATATGCCGTCATTGGTGACACCGTCAACGTAGCCAGCCGAGTCGAGGGCATGACTAAGGATTTAGGCACAGATATCTTGATCACGGAAGCTCTCTATAAGATTGTCAAAGACAAAGTGGAAGTCGAAGATTTTGGCAACCACCAACTCAAAGGTCGAGTTGGCGAAATTCATTTGTACGGCTTAATTGGGTTAAAAGGTGATAGTCGGGAACTGTATCAGCAAGTCCAACTGGATTTGAAGCGTCATATGGCTGTGATCAACGTTCTTAAAGATGGAAAACTTCCCACTTAAACGAAGGGCACAAAATTTTAGATTACTACTTTTATGTTTCCAGATTTGCCCGATCGCTACTGGCTTTGCAATGTTCGCGTTCCCGCCTGTCTAATCTCTGGTCTTATATCCGAATCTGTTGCCATAGAAACCGATCTAGATGGTTTGGCATTGCTGAACATAGAAGTTAGGAATGGTAAGATTGCCACGATTTTAAATTCTCCATTGTCTTCTCAAATCCCTTTAGAGGATGTGTTACAGGTCGATTGGCATCATGGCATTGCACTTCCATGCTTTATCGATGTGCATACCCATCTCGACAAAGGACATATCTGGAATCGTTCTCCCAACCCCGATGGTACGTTTGAAAGTGCGTTACGAGCAGTAGCACAGGATCGGGATACACGTTGGACTTATGAAGATGTCTATCGTCGTATGGAATTTGGCTTGAAATGCAGCTATGCCCATGGCACAAAAGCAATCCGAACCCATATCGATTGTCCCGAAACACAGATAGCAGCTAGTTTAAAAGCCTTTCAAGAGTTAAGGGATATTTGGCGCGATCGCTTATATCTACAGCCTGTATCTCTAATTTCCCTCGATCTCTTTATGGGAGACTATGGAGAACAAGTCGCCAATCGGATCGCAGAACTGGGCGGAATTCTTGGCGGAGTTGCCTATGTCAATCGCGATTTAGAGCCACAACTCGATCGCTTGTTTTGCTTAGCGAAGGATCGAGGCTTAGATTTAGACTTCCATGTGGATGAGACGGACGATCCTGAGTCCAATACGCTTTTGCATGTCGCTGAAGCCGCAATTAGAAATGGCTTTACAGGTCAAATTGTCTGCGGTCACTGTTGCAGCCTAGCCGTGCAGGATACTGAGGTTGCTATGAAGACGATCGATCTCGTCAAACAGGCAGGGATTGGTGTTATCAGCTTGCCATTGTGCAATCTCTACTTACAAGATAGAGGTTCCAATCGCACACCTAGATGGCGGGGTGTGACTTTACTGCATGAATTAAGAGAGGCTGGTGTACCTGTGGCGATCGCCAGCGATAACTGCCGCGATCCCTTTTATGGCTTTGGCGATCACGATCTCTTGCAGATCTTTACAATGAGTACACAAATCTGCCACCTCGATCGCCCCTATGGAAACTGGGCAAGAACAGTGACTCAGACTCCTGCTAACTTCATGAAACTAGAGGATGCGGGACAGCTTAGAGTCGGAAGCTCAGCAGATCTAATCCTCTGTAAAGCGCGTAGTTTTAGCGAACTGTTTTCCCGTCCCCAAAGCGATCGCATCGTGCTTCGGAATGGGCAGGCGATCGACACCACCTTACCCAACTACTCAGAGCTTGATTAAAGCTTGATTAAAGAGATTGCGATCTCTCGATCTCAAGTTCGCGATTCCTACTTTTTTGTTCTCATCAATAATGCGGTCTCATCCACCTGATATAGCTCCTTGTCGAAACCGCTTACAACAGGTTTTATCTTTCCATAGGAGACTTCAAGCAGCGATCGCAATTCATTGGAAGGTGCATAGACATAGACCTCTGTAAAGTGATTGGGGACTTGGATCGCAGAGGGGGGATTGTCAAACAGTAAAAATCTGACTTGAGACTGCTTGAGTAAATAGCTTAGAGAAATAATATCTGCAAGATTGGTATTCCACTTTTTGCGATCGCTAATCATTAGCGGCTTTTGAGATTGATTGATAAGTTTGGCAATGGGAATATTTTGCCTACTGGTTTCTTTGCTTAAAGAAAGTTGGGATTTTGAGCCATCTATACCAAGAATAAGCATGATTGCGAACAATCCTGCTAGAGACACTTTCCAAATTTTGGAGCGCCAAAAGCTAGCATCGCTCAGTTTCAAACTTAAAAAGTAGGCAAAAAGTATCTGAATGCCAAGATGACTGGGAATTACATAGCGATTAATTCCCGATCTACGTCCTCCCGTAAAAATATCCAAGGCAATCAGAGGTACCCATGTAGTCACAATCAAAATTACAGGAAATATCCAATCGTTCTTTTTGTTGTAGCGAATTGAGAAATAGATTAAATATCCCACGAAAAGCAAAGCGATAGGCGCAACGTATCTCGGCAAAGTCCAATCGGTGAATAGGCTGGCAATGTTATTTGCCCACATTATTACTAAATCCAAAAAAAATGTTTTTTGATTTCCCGTAACAGCCGTTGTGGCTCCATTCAAGTTAGAAAAGAGCACGATGAGCCAAGGTGAGAAAAGCAAAAGTGCAATGCTAGATGCGACCAGATATGCTTTAACTGTTTGGCTGAAACGAAATTTCTCCTTGACTAGAACATAGATTCCATGAGCAGCCATAATCAAAAGAGAAGAGAGAAAAGCATAAAGACCTACAGTTAAGGTAGTCATATAGACTAGCCAAGCAACCTTTGTTTGCTTTCTCATCGCCCATAAAAGCGCAGCACTCGATAAAAGCATTGTCACAGTCCACAATACATAGGCTCTAGCTTCCTGAGCATAGGCTATATGAAACGGAGACACTGCAACGAAAGCCATGGCGATCGCGCCTACTAAATGGGTCTTAAATAGCTCTAAGCATAACCAATACAGACATGGAAAAACTAAGACACTCAAGCAAGCGGATAGACTTCTTCTTGCCTCTACCGAATCTCCAAAGAGCTTAACCCAAAAATGCCCCATGACATAATACATGGGGGTAAGTTGTGGCTCCTCTTTGATTAAGCCATGAATCGTATCTTCAAGATGCTTATTGGGACTAGGCTGTTGAAACTTCTGTAAATCTTCAACCCCGACCTCACGACCATGAAAAGTTTGCTCGACAATCACTGTGACAGTATAGCCATAGATGCGAAACGAGCTAAAGACCTCATCATGCCAAAAGATTTTGCGATCGAGGTTGATAAATCTTAGAAAGATACCAGCTATCAAGATCGATATCAGCAGAGCTTGAAACCATTCAAAGCGAAAAAGCTTTCGATTGCTGGCTGACTTAGGTATCATGAAATCTCCTTAGCTAGATTACGTTAAGACAAATTTGGATCTAGGAATATTCAGGCTTCATCAAAAGTTTGAGGCTCTGCACTTCATCTTTTTTGTACTAGCCAAAGACTTTTATTTTCTAACAACATTTTTATCTGATACCCTGGTGTAAGGGATTTCCGTATTGCCTGAGAATCACTAAAAATAAATATATTACTGTAGTGCTTTGGAATGTCTATCTGATGCGGTACAGTAGCGAACAAAAGTAAACGTACTTGAGGTTTTAATAAATGGCTAAGACCTGCTAATCGCGCAGGACTAGCAAAATCAGATAGATCGCTGATGATGAGAGGAGATGTGGCTAAATTAACAATGCGTGCAATTGGAGCATTAAATCCAATTTGTCTCTTAACATCTGCTTGGGAATTAATTCCTAGAAATGTGATCCCACATAAAATAATAAAGACCAAGCAAACCCGCCAGATATATTTACCTAAAGAACTTCTAACAAAAATCTTGCGATAAAAGAGATAAGAAAGCGTAATTTGTATGCCTAAATAGCAAGGCATAAGATATCGTGTAGCTATGGAGCGACTTGTTCCATTAATAATATCTGGCAATATAAAAGTGATTGCTGGAACTAAAACTAAAGTGGCAATAAACAGCCAAATTTTTCTGTTTTTTTTAATACAAAGAAAATAAAGTGAATAAGCTATCAAAGAAATTACAAAGGCAATAAAAAATTTATTAGTAAAACCAATAAGAGAAACTGTAGTAAAATTGGCTAAGTCTTTCAATATGACTAGAACGCTTCTTTGTTCGTTAGCCCAATTGGTCATTTGCCTAACTGTAGATAAATTCATTACTATAGTTAAAAGCCAAGGTAAAAAAATGAGTAAAGATATTGTTGATGCTGCTAAGTAAAATGCACTTTTACGACTCCAACTCAAGCCTTCTGTGAGTAAAAAATAAACTCCGTGGCTAAGCATCGTAAGGAGAGTTAGCGTAAAAGTATAAAGGCTAGCTATTAGAGAAACTGCATAAATAAGCCAACTAAATCTTGTATTTATACGTATTGCTTTAAGAAAAAATGTGCTTGAAACTAGGGTTAAGATAGACCACAAAACGTAATATCGAGCTTCCTGAGCATCTCGTGTGTAAAGAGGTGAAACAGCCACAAAAGCAACTGCAATTTGACCTACTAAAGAAGATTTAAATAGTTCAAGACACAACCAGTAAATGCAAGGAAAAACTAGTAGACTAAGAAAAGCTGATAAACTTCTAGCAATTGCCATTGGGCTACCTAGACTACCAAAAGCTTCTGCCCAGAAACGTGCCATTACAAAATAAAGGGGAGGAAGTTGAGGCTCCTCTCTTGCCAACCCAACAATCGTATCAACAAAACTTTTTTCTGAGCTAGGCCTTTGAAATTTTTGTAAGTCCTCAACTCCTATTTCTCTACCTTTGAATGACTGCTCAATCAACTCAGCTCTTGTGTAGCCAGATATTCTTAGAGATGTAAAAGACTCGTCAATCCAGTAAGGTTGTTGATCGATTGTATCAAATCGAAAAAAAATACCCAATGCTAATAAAAGCAATAAGGGTATGAAAAACAATTTATGTGATTGTAATTTCTTAGGCTGCTTTAATTCAATCATGGACTTTATCTTTATCTAGTATGAACTTGAATGGTTTCAAATTGAGACTACCAAAATTCTTAGGACTTTGTGTTAACCTAGATCCCACTGTTCTGAAGTATACATGATGAAAGAATGAAAATTCATGGAATATGCATGGCAAAGGATGAGGCTGATGTGATTGCTCAGACCCTCAAATCGGCAACTGCCTGGTGTGACTACATATATGTGTACGATAACGGCAGCACAGATAATTCTTGGGAACAAGTTCTAGAATTGGCTGAGCAGTATCCCAGTCAGATTATTCCTTATAAAAAAGATGATGCTGTTTTTAGAGGTAGCCTTCGAGGTGAGGTGTTTCGGTACTATCGGAGCAAAAGCCAGCCAGGCGATTGGTGGTGTCGTCTTGATGCAGATGAATTTTACATAGATAATCCCCGCATCTTTTTAGCTAAGATTCCAGAACATTACAAGATGGTATGGAGTGCTAGTTTCCAATACTACTTTACGGATATCGATCTCGCTCAGTATAAACAGAATCCTGAACTCTATGCGGATTCTGTTCCAGTTGAGACAAAGCTACGATACTACAGGAACAATTGGTCAGAGCGTCGTTTCTTTAGGGATGAAGCTAACTTGCAATGGGAAGAAGATAATGCATGGCCCTCTGCTTCACTGGCTGGAGAACCCTATCCAGTCAGAATTTGGCTAAAGCATTTTCAATATCGCTCGCCTCGGCAAATTCAGGGTCGCTTAAGTACTCGCACTGTGAATGTGGTCAATCAAGACTTTAGTCACGAAATGCAGAATGACTGGAAGTCAAAGATTTTAGACCCCACCAAACTCTCTCGCCAAGATCAAGTTGAGACTTTTCAAGATTCTTGGGAATCAAGAATTTTAGAAGCATCAGCGTTAGATTATGATGCTCACGATCGTCGATACGTTGTCAACGAGCATTTAATGCCACAGATTAAGTCTTTGCAAACTCCCAAACCGCCCAGTTTTATGGAACGCATAAAGAATGCGATCGCAAAGGTTTTACAAACTGGTCAATCATCAGGCTTTTATGAATAGGTTTCTATCGAGATGAAACGATTTGCATTTATTGATTCACTGCGCGGACTTGCGATCGCACTTGTAATTTGGCATCATTCTAATCAAGGTATAACAGGCTTACCAAGTTTTCTGAAAACATTGAGCGATCAAGGAGCACGAGGAGTACAGCTTTTCTTCTTTTTAAGTGCTTTTACCCTTTTTCTGTCCGTACATAATCGACAGGAAGAACAAAATCCAACGCTCAATTTTTTTATTCGGCGCTTTTTTCGGATTGCGCCCCTCTTTTATTTTGGGCTCGTTCTTTATCTTGCGATCGATGGTTTGCAGGTTCGTCCAGGAGAAGTCTATGGGGTTACGCTTCCAAGTATTATTGCCACGCTCTTTTTCATGCATGGACTTAACCCCTATTGGATTAATAATGTTGTTCCTGGTGGTTGGTCTGTTGGTGTAGAGATGGTATTTTATTGCTTAATTCCTTATCTATTTGTCAAGATTAAGGGCTTAAATCAAGCAATATGGTTAACATTCATCACTCTACTGTTAAGCATTATTCAAAGTATGGGTCTATCTAAAGTTTCTGCGATCGCAGATGCAGATATTTGGAGAAGGTTTTTATTTTACTGGCTACCCAATCAGATGCCAATTTTTTGCCTTGGCATCGTTTTTTACTTCATTTTTCTTAAGCTTCAAGCATCCAATTTTTTATCGCTAGAATTTTCTAAAGAGCGACAACAATTAGCACTAGTACTATTACTTTTATCTTGCTTCTTTTTTGTAGCGTTAGCCTATGAAGGCTATGTTTTTATTCCCAAGATTTTTCCCTACGGACTTGTTTTTCTAACACTCACACTAGCGCTCTTTCTTCATCCATTTGAGTTTATTGTCAATCGATTTACTTGCCATCTCGGTAAAATCAGCTATAGCGCTTACATTGTTCATTTTGCCCTGATAGCCCCCTCATTAGCTCTAACAAAGTTGGTTGCTGGCTCTTTATCTCCAATTTTTCAACTAGGGTTACTCTTCATCATTCTATTGCTTGGAACTTGCTTAGTCGCAACCTTAACCTATCAATTTATCGAGCTTCCTGGTCAAAATCTTGGTAAAATTGCGATCAAAAAGCTATCTAAAGAACAACCTACTTCGGGCTGAGTTTTACAAGAATTCTCCCTTGCTTTTTCGACATTTTTTTCGATAATAGTTCAACTCGATCCGAAATAGAGATATGTCTTCCCCCCTAGTCAGCATCTTAATTAATAATTACAACTACGATCGCTATCTCAAACAGGCGATTGAAAGTGCGCTAGCCCAGACCTATCGTCCGATCGAGATCGTTGTGGTTGATGACGGCTCCATAGATGCTTCTAAAGAAATTGTCGCTAGTTTTGGCGATGCGATCGTGCCAATTCTCAAGCCTAACGGTGGGCAAGCTTCTGCATTTAATGTTGGCTTTAATGCTAGTAACGGAGACATTCTCTGTTTTTTAGATTCTGATGATACGTTTTTGCCAAATAAGGTGAGTAAAGTCGTTGAGGCATTTGTTGAGAGAACGCGACAAAATCGGAAAGTGATGATCTTCAACATGCTAGAAGCGATCGATGAAGATGGAAACTTGTTAGGATACCGCCGCCCCGATCTCTTTTGCGATTTTCTGCCACCTAATTTGTATGCGATGGCTTGTAAAGATGCCTATATTCCCCACAATGCTGCCCCCACAAGTGGTCTCTCTCTCAGCCGCGAACTAGCTCAGCAAATCTTTCCTCTACCCGAATCCGTGAATATTTCTGCGGATAGTTTTATCGTGAGAGCAGCTTCATTGCTGGGCGAAGTCTATGGTGTGGAAGATCTCTTAAGTCAGTATCGCGTGCATGGCAAGAATAATTGGTATGCCGCTGAAGTATCACAGCGCAAACCAGAATCTAGGGAGTTTTTATTAGCGCAAGATCGATTTCTAAATCAAAAGCTCAGTGAAAATCAGCTTGCCCCTGTCATATCTTTCTTTGATTCCTTTTATGCTAGAAATTTTTACCTTAAAGAAGGTTCTGGAAATGATCTGTTAAAATTAGGGTTCAAAGTTTTAAAGAGACATCCTGACCTCAAAACCCTTAAATTCTTTTTAAAAACCCTCTCTTTAGGGTTGCAAAAAATTATGGCTAGCAAAGCGGATAAATTGTAAAGATGGTTGTTAGTATTTCTAAGAAAACCCTAAGAAAACCCTATATGTCAAATTAATTAGGTATGAAGATAAGCCTAGCTTGTAACAATCCTTGGGGAGCAGGGGGACAGGGAAATTTCTTAAATCGCGCATCTCAAGGGTTGCGAGAATTAGGTGAACTTACTGTCTATTGTGCGGGGTATGGGCAGCCTACGGCTGACTTTCCCGTTCATGCCCTAGGGTTTTCTGTTTGGAGCCAACGCATTCTATCCACACCGATTGTTCGCCGTCGCCGCGATTTAGCGACGCTGCTTGCTGATATCTATTTCGATCGCCAAGTAAGTAAACGGATTCAATCGGAGTCTTGCGATCTGCTGATCGGGGTGGCAGGTCAGTCATACCTCAGCTTTAAAGCCGCCAAGGCAAAGGGCACAAAAGTCTGGATGTATTGCCTCAATACCTACCTACCATTTATGCAGGCACAAATTCGACAGGAGGTCGATCTGCTCAAAGATGCAGCGGTGGCAACCATGCACCCTAAAATGCTCGATCGCTTTGCCAAAGAATGCGCTCTGGCAGACTTTATTTTGGTAAATTCGCAAGTTGCAAAACAGACCTTTATCGATGCAGGCTTTGCGGCTGAGAAGTTGGCAGCGATCGCACCTGTTGTCGATACGGTGAGGTTCCATCCCACCCCTAAAAAAGATGAAGATTCTGTGTTTCGGGTTCTATACGTGGGCACAATCGATCCGCGCAAGGGCGTGCATTACCTAATTCCTGCATTTCTAAAAGCCCAGATCCCAAATTCAGAGCTGCTTTTGGTGGGTGGCTATTCTACGCGTGCCATGAGAATCTTGATTGAAGATACATTGTCACAACATGCCAATATCAAGCAAGAGATTTGGGACTTCAAACAAAAAGATCCAACTGAAATCTTTAGCCGTTGTTCGGTCTTGGTGATGCCTTCTGTCGAAGATGGATTTGGCGTGGTGGCACTAGAAGGGATGGCCTGTGGGTTGCCTGCGATCGTGACTTCCTATTGTGGGGCTGCCGATATCATTCAGGAAGGTGTGAATGGATTTGTGGTTCCGCCTAGAGATGTTGAGGCGATCGCCCAGAAATTAGGCTACTTATCGGAACAGGAGTCAATGCGCCTAGAAATGGGAAAAGCCGCTCGTAACATGGCGATGCAACATACCCAAGTCCGCTACAACCAAGATATAAGACAAATATTCAGCAATTTGGGACTAATTAGAGGGGGAATGACATGATTGAGTCTGACAAGATCTATCACTGCTCGGAAACACTAGCGACAGCGGGAGGAGGGGTTAAAACCTACGTGCAGGGCTTGTTTTCTGCGATGCCCTCTGCTTTTAATACAGGTGTAATCGCTACTTTAGTGGATGTCGATCAGAGTCAATTTAAACTGTTACATCTGCACGAAGATAAACAATTGCCCCAACTGCGCGGCGAATGTCCCACCATCTTTACAGCGCACAATCACGATTCCTACTGTCCTAGCGGTACGAAATACTTCTCAGTAGGGCAAGTCTGCTGCGATCGTCCGATGTCCTATTTAGGCTGCACTTGGGGGCATATCGTCGATGGTTGTGGTAGCCGCCGTCCTCAGCGAATTGTAGAGAACTTCCAACGTGCCTATCAGGGATTTAATGCACTCAAGCAGTTTAAGATTCCTGTAATTGCCAACAGCGATTATGTCCGATCGCAGTTTATCCGCAATGGGCTAGCACCCGAACAAGTTGTCACCCTCCGCTATGGCATTACGATTCCAAAGGTTGCCAGCACACCACTGACAGAATCTATTCATCGCGACCGCCACATTTTGTTTGCAGGGCGAATCGTTCCTGACAAAGGACTTGACTGGCTTTTAAAAGCCTTACAGAAGCTCGATCGCAGCATTCATTTAGATATTGCAGGGGAAGGCTGGTATTTACCCAAAGTCCAAAAATTAGCCGTCGATCTGGGCGTAAGCGATCGGATTACATGGCATGGCTGGTGTAGCGGCGAACAGCTAGAAGCACTCTATGAGAGAAGTTTTTCTGTAGTTTTCCCCAGTGTCTGGCCTGAGCCTGCGGGAATTATCACCCTAGAAGCCTATGCCCGTTTTCGCCCTATTATTGCCAGTGCCGTCGGAGGCATTCCCGAACATGTCAAAGATGGGGAAACAGGGATCCTCGTACCTGCAAACGACATCCAAAAACTCGCAGCGGCAATTACTGAACTATCGGAGAACTATCCTAAAGCTAAAAGTATGGGTGAAGTTGGAAATACTTGGTTCCATCAAGAATTTACGCTGGCAGTCCACACACAGCGTCTGATGAAAATTTACGATCGCGCGATCGTAAATTTTACTGTCCGCCTACCCAACTCATCGCCTCCAACTGCGCCGATGACGAGATCGACAGAATAGTCTCATTCGGTTTGCTCCTAGTTGGGTGTTAAATATGCTAGGTTGTAAACGAATATGACCTGACTTGGAGTACCGCTATGACAATTTCGGGTAATCACAAGCTAACTTCAAAAATAGAACTGCCTGATGAGGACTTTGAGCCGATGCCCGAAGGTGATAAACAGCGGCGAAATTTAAGCTATACAACCGAGGCATTAAGGCTGTGGTTTGAGAAACAACAGAATGTCTACGTTTCGGGAAATCTGTTTATTCGTTATCAAGAAGAGCTAGCAGAAAAAAGAGTCGCACCAGATCTTTTTGTTGTTTTTGGCATGAGCAACGAAGATAGAGTTAGTTATACAATTGGGAAAGATGATGGAAAAGCACCTGATTTTGTTTTGGAAGTCACTTCTAAAGGAACAGTAACAAAAGACCGCGAACAAAATCCATTAATTTATCGAGCTTTGGGCGTAAAAGAATATTTTCAGTACGATCCTTCGGGTGAATATTTAAAGCCTGCTTCTTTACAGGGAGTGCGTTTAGAGAATGGAAAATATGTTGCGATCGCTGCCTTAACTTTGCCTGATGGTACGTTGTCGCTTCATAGTGAGGTGTTGGGTTTGGATCTGCATTTGTATTCTGATAAGAAGTTCCGTTTTTACGATCCGATCTCTAATCAGATTTTAAGGTCTTATGCTGAGGCGGAACAAGCTAGATATCAGGCTGAATTGGAGCGATCGCAGGCTGAATTAGAGCGATCGTTTGAGCAACAGGCTAGGCGTGAAGCGGAGGCTGCTCAACAACAAGCCGAGGCGATCGCTAACCAAGAACGTTCGATCGCCGATCGCGAACGTAGTGAAAAACTCCAAGAACGTCTGGCGAAAGAACAAGCCGAACAAAAAGCACAACGTCTTGCCGAAAGGCTTATAGCACTTGGTTTAGACCCTGATGAAATTTCATAACACATCCAGCACCCTGCTCAGATGATCCGTCAGCGCCCACAGCACATTCCCATTACTCTCATGATTAGAATTTCTGCTTTCCCAAAACGTTAGCCCATGATTTGGGGAACTCGGAAAAAGTCATCTTCTCGTTCGGGAGCGCAGTCTAATAGAGCTTCTCGATCGTCATTGAGAACTAAAACATCAGGGCGAGTGATGTTTACGGTGGCGATCGCGCGGGTTGTGGGTTCCACTCCTTCTAAGAGGGGATCTAACTCGTTGAGCTGTTGGAAGTAATCCAAAATGCTGTCTAGCTGGGAGGTGAAAGCAATTTCCTCGGCTTCACTTAAATGCAATCTGCCTAAATTGGCAACGTGCTGTACTTGTTTTCTGTCAATCATAAAATCGAAATTAGGCAGTAAGTTAAATCGCAAACAAGACTATACAAGCATTCATCACGCGATCGCTGACTGCATCGCTTTAAAAAAGCTAACAGCCAATGGCTAAACGCTAAACGCTAATTAGAAAAATACGTTGATATCGGCTCTACCCGTTGTTTTTAACCAGTTTTGCGCCTCAATGTAGTTGTTCGGAGCAATGCGAACTGCTCTAACCCAATATTCGGCAGCTTGGGTAAAAAATTCTTCTGCGGTTTCTTCGTCTTCTGATTGCTCGCCCTTATAGTGATAAATCACGGCAATATTATTTAAAGCTTGTGGCAGACGGGGATTTAAATCGATCGCTTGCTGATAGTGCTCTAAAGCTTTGTCATGATCGCCATTGCTAGCAAAAATCAACCCCATATTGTAGAGAACATAGCTGCGATCGTAGGCGTTATCCTCTAACTTTAAAGCCTCTTCATAGTTTGATAAGGCTTCAGCATATTCGCCATCGCCCTGGGCTGACATGCCATCACGGTAATAGGCAAAAGCCTCTTTTTCTCTTTGGCTAGCAGGAAATAGTTTGAGAATGGTGTCAGCAATGACGGTGAAGGTTTGATCGACGAAATTATCGTTGCGTTGAGATCTAGGCATAGGTTCTAGGCAGAGGGGTTAAGCGAGAGGTCAAATCGGGACAGTTTAAAAGAATTTAGCTATAAAGAGTAAAACAGCCTGTTTTCTTAGCTTTGTTTCTTAAAAGTAAACAGATCGAGATCGTAGATTATCTTTCATAAGCATATCAAAAGCCCTATAGGTTTTTAAGAAACCTCACACAGATTTAGCTTTTCAGTAAATTCCAGCTCAATGTCTTAGCTCAATGTCTTAGCTAGAGGCACTGGTATAAAAGCGCAAGGCAAATCGCCAGAAAACACGAGAAGCCATGAATAGCGCGATCGCTAAGCCCCCCGATCCCACAATCCAAGTCAGATCGCCCCTGCCTAGCAAAGTCTCCGATGGAACTGTGGTGAGAAAAGCCACGGGCATTACAAACGTAAAAAAGAAACGATAGGCGACGGGGTAAGCAACCATGGGGTAGCGTCCTGCTTCTAATAAACCCCTGAGTACTTCGGTGACATTGTAAATTTTGACAAACCAGATGCTGGTTGCGCCCAACATAAACCAAATACTATAGAGGCTGATCAAACCAAATAACAAAGGAATGGCACTCAGCAAATAATTGGTTACCCCCAACTGCAAATGCAAGCCTGCATAGCCAAGGACAGCAAAGCCAAACATCAGATCGGGAAAGCCCCAAGGGGAGATCGTACGAGCCGATAACCAAAACTGGCTGCTAATAGGTTTCAACAGCACAAAGTCTAGGGTGCCGCGCTGGACGTGATCGACGATGCGGTTGAGGTTGGGCACTAAAAAAGTACTCGAAAAGCCTTGCAAAATTGTAAAGGTTCCCAAGACCGTCAGAGCTTCTTCCCATCGCCATCCTGCAAAGGTATAGCCGTTGCGATAAAACAGAAATAGCCCAAATAGACTGCCTGCCAAATTCCCGATGCTACTGAGGGCAGATAAAACAAAATTGAGCCGATATTCCATCTCGGCAGCGATCGCGGTTTCCCAAAATAATTTCAGCGTCAGCCAATATCTTTTCATTTGCCTATGATAATGCGCTGTAGGGTTTAGGTTTCAAAGACCTATCCAGAATCGAACTCGTTATAGCAATCCTAAACGAGTTGCAATTTGTAGCACAGGCATCTTGCCTGCACGGGCTTCTAGCTCATGCCATACTCCGTTCAAGCAATTTAGGATTGCGATAAGATCGATAATGTCACAGTTTAAACAGAACGATCGCACATGACTGCCTTAATCAAACCAGATACTCTATACGATCGCGATTTTAATCTTTGGCTAGAACAGGCGATCGCCCAGTTACAAAGTGGCGATTTACATAATCTAGATCGAGAGAACCTGATCGAGGAGCTTCAAGGGTTGGCAAACAGAGATAAGCGCGAACTACAACAGCGACTCAAGGTTTTGTTAGAACATTTACTAAAACGACGCCACGTAGACTTACCCGAATGCTTCCGTGGCTGGGAGATTACTATTGTGAACCAGCGAAGCGAAATCGAATCACTACTAGAGCAATCTCCTAGTTTAAAACGTTATTTGTCTGAAGTATTTGATAAGTCGTGGCAAACTGCATTAAAACTGGTGCGACTTGAATATCCTGAGACAGTGTTTCCCGATATATGGCAATTCCCTCAAAGTGATGCAATCCTGACCGAAAAACTTTGGTAACCCCATTAACCTGCTGCCAGAGCGTAGAACCTCAACAACTTTGTCAGATTCTCAGTGTCCAAAATAAACAACTCTCCAACATTGTTAGAGAGTTGCTTGAAAACTTAAGGCAAAAAATTGTTGATGGTAGAACGATTAAATTCTGACCTTAATAGCGGCTTTTAGAAGCACGACCGCCGCCGCCTGGACTGCGCTCTTCGCGTGGTTTTGCTTTATTTACTTTTAGCACTCGCCCCATCCATTCGGCTTCATCAAGCGCTTGAATAGCGGCATCTTCTTGAGATTCGTCCTCCATATCAACAAAGGCGAAACCTCTCATGCGACCGGTTTCCCGATCGGTGGGCAATTGTACCCGCTTGACCGTACCATACTCAGTAAAGACATCTGACACGTCTTCCTTGGTAGCTTGGTATGACAAGTTACCTACATAAATCGTCACAGTAAACTCTCTCCAAAAAAACTTAAAACTCAAGATACACGATCTAGATTCGGATAGAAACGTTGATTGGTAAAATCATAATTTCTATGCAATCGAACCTTGATATGAGTATAAGTTTACCCTCATGTAATTTCAAAATGGGTAAACTGCACTACAAAGATTGTTTAAGAAATTTTTCTTAAGAAAATTTACAAATGCTATATATGAAAGCATCTTCAGCGTTATCCACTGGGATTAGAATCTGGATTTGAAGCCAGAGATTCTATCTCAGCAAAAGTATTTAAGAGCAGTAATTTTGCCTGTAATTCCCATCCCCATTTTTGCAATGCGATCGCACCTGCGGCATTCAGTAAAGCAACAAATAAGCCAATAGGCTCGTTAAAAGAAGCCGCACCCAGTAACCCTAAACCTGCAATTCCCCAAAATGGTAGCGCCACAACTTGTCTTTGCTCAGCCACCAGTTGTTTGATCCCACCAGGTTGCATTTCAGTGAGTAATGCTTCGCGTACCTGTTTCTGCTCAGACGCTGACACAGATAAACCGATTTTACGGCGCAACTTCTCAATTTTGCGAGCATTGGTACTGTATTCGGTTAGTTCATCTTCTGCGAGTTTAATTAGTCGCTCAAATTGGCTCATTGTTATATGAATTGACAATAACGTTACAAATCAAGCTACAAGCTATAAAGTTTTTAGATTTAATAACAAGAAATATCATAATCTAAACTAGAGTAAAAGTAGGGCAATTCATGAATTGTCCCTAAAATTCTAGGCAGAGAAAAAATTGCTGATAAATCATGACTGATTGCTATGTCTGGCATAAATGCTCTCAATATTTCGTAAGACCAGCAAAATTCAGACAAAAACTTTAAGAATACTCGTTCGATATTTTAATTAAAAATTTGACTAAGTTCGTACTTATCTTGGATACTAAAGATAGTAATTGTCTGTCGAAACTATTAGAAACTGATGGCTAAAATCAAACAACCTGTAATGCTAACTGGTGAGGCTTTGTTACAAAAGGTCAAAGAGCTAGAAAATTTATCTAAAGAAGAAAAGGCAAAAGCTTGCGGTTACTCGACAGTCACGAAAAATGGGCAAGATCGTGTCAACCTAATGAAGTTTTACAATGCTTTGATGGATGCTGACGGATTAAATTTAGATGGAAAAGGGAATGGCAAAGGTGGACGCAGTGCTAGTTATCGCGTCAGCGTTCAAAAGAATGGTAACTTACTGATTGGCTCTGCCTACACGCAACAAATGGGTCTTCAGCCTGGTGACGAATTAGAAATTAGATTGGGCCGCAAACATATTCATCTCCGCCAAGTCGGAGCAGAGGACGTAGAATAACACCTGCTTGTGCTGACTAAAATGCGCCTTGAAATCCTAGCTAGAACGGTATTTTAAATGCAATCTAAACGTAACCTAGCTAGTACAAGAACTAGAATCTAATTTACTAGATCGAGATAGAGAATTTAGAAATATTCAGGAGCTTAAACATCTACAAGCATCAAGACTACAATCTAGTTCAACTTGCAAGGATAGTCATTAGCTATCAGTAATTTCGTCATTATGGCAATTTGATTTAATTTTCTCGTAGAACTCGTACAAGATTACGAACAATTTCCGATCGCCTATTCCTGCTACAAGAAAGCATTGAGTTTTAACCCAGATATTAGACCTCTGACAAATTAACGCAACCCCAATTCAAAATGGGTTCTTCATTTCTTTTTGCTACGAGGCTTCTTTTTAGGCAGCGGTAATTCTGCTGCAGAGATTTTTATGAGATTGGTCAGCCATTTGCGATCGTCCCACTTGTCACCTGCGATCGAAAGACATGGTTTAGCGGTGGGATAGGGACGTCCTTCTTTAAATTCACCGATGAATGCTTTACCCGCATCGGTAGGTTTGACAAACAGTTGGTCGTCACAAACTAAAGCCACCATCTTTCCGTCGCAATATATTCCGTATTCGCCAAACATCTTTTTTGCAGAAACTGACCCTGCTTCAGCGATTTGTTCGAGAATGTAATCAACAGTGCTTTGCTGGGATGCCATACAGAATCTCCTAGTTTTACTGATTTTGTGCGTGTTTCTCCAGCAAAAATCAATTTAATAGCTCTAGTAACTCTGCTTCAGAGAGACAAGTAATGCCTAAAGATTGGGCTTTGGTCAACTTAGAACCCGCTTCTTCGCCGACAACTAGATAGTCCGTCTTTTTGCTAACGGAGTCTGTAACCTTACCACCTGCCGCTTGAATTTTTGCTTTCGCCTCGTCGCGTTTTAGCGTGGGGAGCGTACCCGTGATCGCAAAAACCTTACCCAGTAAAGATGCGTTAGTTGCGATTGGCTTGGCTTCGCCGATGAGTTGGAGCCCTGCTTGTTGTAGGCGCGCGATCGCTTGCTGACTTTCTGGCTGACGAAACCACTCATAGACGGCTTGGGCAATTTCAGTGCCAATGCCGTAGACCGAAGCGATCGCTTCGGGTTGGGCTGCTGCCAATTGTTCTACGCTAGGAAAATTTTCGGTCAATAGTTGGGCATTGACACTACCGACATGGCGAATCCCTAGACCATAGAGAACTCGCGACCAAGGTTTTTGCTTTGACTGCGCGATCGCTTCGATGATTTTATCAGCGGACTTTTGCCCCATGCGTTCTAGGGTCATGAGCTTTGCTACGGTGAGTTCGTAGAGATCGGCAACGGATTTCACGAGATCGGCTCCAACCATCTGGCGCACCAGTTTTTCGCCAATGCCATTGATATCCAAAGCATCGCGGCTGACCCAATGTTCGATCGCTCCTCTGACTATGGCAGGACAGGTCGGATTCACACAACGCGTCACCGCTTCCGTTTCTGGCTTAATTACGGTAGATTGGCACTCAGGACAATGCGTTGGCATCTCAACCTTTTCCGCTGTTGACGGACGCAGTTCCACGAGTACCCGCACCACTTCGGGAATAATTTCGCCAGCTTTGCGAACCACGACTGTATCGCCAATGTGTAGGTCCAATTCCGCAATCCGATCGCTGTTATGCAACGTGGCACGAGAGACGGTCGTCCCTGCTAGCAACAGGGGGTCGAGTTCGGCAACGGGAGTCAATGCGCCCGTGCGTCCCACCTGTACGGTCACAGCCAGAAGTTTGGTAGGCAGCTCTTCGGCGGGGTATTTCCATGCGATCGCCCAACGTGGAGATTTTTGGGTAAACCCCAACCGATCTTGTTGCGTAAAGGCATCGATTTTCACCACCATGCCATCGGTCATATAGGGCAGTTGAAACCGCTCTGTCTCCCAGCGATCGTAAAAGGCTTGGACTTCTGCTAAGGAGTAGCAAAGCTGTTTGTTAGGATTCACGCGAAATCCCATGTTTTGTAATAATTCCAAAGA
Organism: Tumidithrix helvetica PCC 7403; assembly: GCF_965232925.1. NCBI lineage: Bacteria > Bacillati > Cyanobacteriota > Cyanophyceae > Pseudanabaenales > Pseudanabaenaceae > Tumidithrix > Tumidithrix helvetica. The sequence goes on along the minus strand of NZ_CBDDRA010000018.1, from coordinate 101,741 downwards.
TGCCCATTGAGACTGGGGTAATGGAAGTGTGTCAGATGTCGGAATATGTAGCGTGTATGCAAAGAAATCTAACCGTCTCTTTGCCACAATCCGCGCATCTAACTGACGCAGCGTTCCCGCGGCCGCATTCCGAGGGTTGGCAAAAAGCGCTTCTCCCGATCGCGATCGCTCTGCGTTAATTTGATCGAACACTTGAATTGGCAAAAATGCCTCACCGCGCACCTCGACCACTGGCGGTGGATTTTCGAGATTTAGCCGCAGGGGAATCGAGCGAATCGTGCGAATATTCTGCGTGATATCTTCCCCAGCCACACCATCGCCGCGTGTCACACCTCTGATGAGCAGCCCATTTTCATAGGTGAGCGCGATCGCTGAGCCATCAATCTTGAGTTCGCAGACCGAAGCAAAATTTACCGCCTGTTCGTCTTCTTCCCTAATCGCCTTGAGGCAGCGTTCTTGCCATGCCGCCATATCTTCGCTGGTAAAGGCATTCTCTAAGCTATATAGGGGAATATTGTGCTGTACTGAGACAAACTGCGAAGCTGGACGTTCTCCGACTCTTTGGGTAGGGCTATCTGATGTAATCAGTTCGGGATATTGTGTTTCTAAGTCTTGAAGTTCGCGATAGAGCCGATCGTAAACAGAATCAGCTAAGTCTGGAGCATCAAGAACGTAATAGGCATAGCTAGCTTTTTGCAGTAATGCCCGCAACTCTTCGATACGTTGTCTCATTGCTGTAGGTAAGGATATAAAAAGCGAACTTCGATGGAACCGCTGATTCTATAATTGGCTCGGGTGTTGTGCTTAATATTCAATCGTCATGCTGTCAAATGGATTTCCAGTACTGCTTCTCACAGTTTTTACCTGTCTAGTTGCCTTTTGAGCTTTGACCGTTGGCGAAGCATCGGTGAAAAAATCAACATTGAGCGTATTTTCAGCCACATCTGACTCTAGCTTTGCCAAGCCTTGGTCGAGTTCGCCCAGTCGCTGCACGATCTGCAGTTGGCGATCGCATAGCATCGCGAGTTCTTGATGCAACCTTTCCTTCTCATTTGCCAGTTGGTGCATTTGAATGTAAATCGCTGAAGGGGACTTACGAGGGGGCATAGACCTTAGTTTCGGCTGTATGCGTCTGCGCGGAACGTTGGGGATACTCATAGGACTCACTATAAAAGAGAATAAATAGCGGCATCAGGGTGGAGTTTGGCAGCCACAGACATCAGGGTTTGGATTCCGTTGAGGAGTTCGATTGAAAGAATACTTTGTACAGCACAAAGACCACCAGAGCCATAATGCCTAGGGAGATAGCCGCCATCACTGCCTTAAACAAAATATTAAGAATCGTAAATGTAATGATGCCCACAACCGCGATCGCGATGACTTTGGTTGCCCCAGTTAAACTATTAATCCAGCTAATCAGACTGCCCAAGCCAGACTTAGCCGTATCCATATTGATGCCATCGACCCCAAAGGGTGAGGAGTTTTGCGAGCTTTTTTCTGGCTCAGCCCGTTTTAGCGGCGGCTCGCTACTTTTCATGTTCATTTCACGTTCGAGCTGACGAAAGCGCTCTTCAATATCGTTGGGGTTGCTCATGGGTTTACGTCCTTATTTTGATTGAAGCTATTTCTAGTTTATGCGTTCCTAGCTTATGCCAGCTTAATTTAAATGCTCCTAACATAATATATAGGCTGGAAGGTTTAGGCTAGATTCTAAACATGAATGTTCGCGATCGCGAACATTCTATAGTGCCCCTTAATTGTTTGCGAACGTAGTACGGGTTTCTAGCCCTTGCAGGCAAGATGCCTGCGTTACAAATTAATTACAACTCACTTAAGGTTTGCTATATGCACATTTCATCCTTTCCTGAAAACCTCTACTAAGTGTTAATGCAAGTCCGTTTAGTTGAAATTACTAAAGAATTACTATCCCAAATTCACACCATCGATCGCACTTGTCTGGGGGGGCTATGGAGCCTAGAAGCCTACGAGCGCGAGGTTTGCAGCCCCAATAGTTACCTCGTCGGCATTATGTCCTCAGAAAATGTAATTTTGGGGTTTGGCTGTCTTTGGTCAATTCTCGAAGAGGCGCACATCACGATTTTGGCAGTGAGACCAGAATATCAACGACAGGGGCTCGGCAGTTATCTGGTTTGGGGCTTGCTAAAAGCCGCCCAAGATCGCAGTCTAGAATGGGCAACCTTAGAAGTAAGAGCATCCAATCAACCCGCGATCGCGCTATATCAAAAATTTGGCTTTACCGAGGTCGGGCGGCGGCGCAACTATTATCAAGTCACGGGTGAAGATGCATTGATTCTTTGGTGTAAGGGCACGCATACACCAGAGTTTCGAGAATCTTTACAAATCTGGCAGCAAGACATCACCCAAGTTCTAACCAGTAAAGGCTGGGTTGCTGAATAGGAAAACATTTATTGCAGTTCGGAAGCCGTGTAAGCCATCTCTAAGACTGCGGCTAAGGAAGCGATCTCTACTGGTTTTGTGAGGTAGTCATTCATGCCAGCTTCTAGTCCTGCTAATCTTGCAGTTTCCATAGCATGGGCAGAAAGCCCAACGATCTTGGGCTGACGAGGGTACTGATTGCGAATGCGTTTGGTAGCTTCCAGACCATCCATTACAGGCATTTGCACATCCATAAAGATCAGATCGTAGGGTTGCTCTTGCAATTGCTCCAGCACTTGTTGCCCATTTTCTGCCAAGCTGGCTGCATAGCCAAGCCGTCCCAACATTTTTAAAATCATCTTTTGATTGAAAGGGTTATCTTCAGCGACGAGAACGCGCAGAGGATGTTGCTGGGCAAAATCACTGCTCCAAGCGATCGCAGGTACAGGCATGGCGTTGGGCACAGTACCCCTCAGTGGAATCACTACTGTAAAGGTCGAACCCTGTCCGAGTTGACTTTTAACCGTAATCGTCCCACCCATTTTTTCACAGAGTCGTTTGCTGATCGACAAGCCCAATCCCGTACCACCAAAGCGCCGCGAGTTCGAGCTGTCTACTTGGCTAAAAGGCTGAAATAGTTGATCGTAGTTTTCGGTGGTGATGCCAATGCCCGTGTCTTGGACGATAAAGGCGACCTCATATTTGCCATTACCTTGACGAGCGAGCAATGGGGTGGCTTCAACCTGTACGATTACCGAGCCAGTTTCCGTGAACTTAATTGCATTACCCACAAGGTTGCTCAGGATTTGATCTAGACGCATGGCATCGGCGATCGCATCGTCAGGCACAGATGCAGCAATATGACAGGATAAATTTAGGGATTTTTCCTTAGCAGCATCAGAATATGAATCCACTACCTCCTGTACGAGCGCATGAAGTGCAAAGGAATGCTCGTTTAGTTCTACCCCCCCTGATTCGATGCGCGTGAAATCGAGGATGTCATTAATGAGCGCGAGTAGGTCTTTCCCGCCATCATTAGCACTGATTACATAGTCTTCCTGCTCGGGCGTTAGCTCGGTATAGCGCAATAGCTCTGTAAAACCCATCACGGCATTTAAAGGCGTCCGCAGCTCGTGGCTCATCACTGCCAAAAATTCGCTCTTGACCCGATTGCCTTCTTCGGCCTGATCTTTAGCGATTCTCAACTCGGTGGTTCTTGTCTCTACCGTTTGTTCGAGGGCTTCTTGTTGTTGCAGAAGTAAGCGATCGCGTTGATTTAATTGGGATACCATGTCGTTAAACCCTGCCGCGAGGATACCAATTTCGTCTTTACTATCAATCGGTAGGTTTTGGGTAAAGTTACCCGTTGCCAAGGATTGGGTAGCTTGGGTTAACCTGCGGAGGCGATAGCTCAGACTGCTTGCCATCCAAATACTGATTGCTAAGGAAAGTAAGCCACCTGTTCCAGCCAAAATAACCACGGACAGTAGTAGTTGCTGTTGTGACGCTTTAAAGCTGTCAGTGGTTTTTAACACAACCAGATAGGCTGGCAAATCTGATAACGAAGAAATGGGAATCGTTCGGTATAGATATTCTTGTTTAGCAAGCGTAATCCGTTGGGACGCAGCGGGATTGGTGGGAACATTCACAGATAAGTCAGATGCTGTCGCAGTAGACACAACAACCTGTCCCCGTTTGACTAACATTAATTCGGTGCCACTGCTGACCCGTTGCTTATTGAGATAAACTTCATCAATGGTAAAGCCTGCTACCAAACCACCAAAGCGCTTTTCTCGATCTTTGATCGCAACGGTGCTTGCCAGCAAAGCCGTGCCTTCCGTCGAACGTATTACCCCAGTTATTTCCTGCCCAGAAGCGGCAAAACGATAAATAGGATGGTTGGAGACAGGAAAATTTAGATTGGGAGGCTGGAGATTGAGCAAATTAGTCCCATCAGAAGTAACGACCTGCAAGAGATCTAGCTCAAAAACGGTTAGGAGTGGCAGCAAAGTTTTCTGCAATCCAAGGGTATCGCGATTGATTACCCCTCTTGCTACCTCTGGACGTTCTGCCAATGCTCTCGTCTTAAAAAGTAACAATTCTCTTTCATGCTTCAGGCTATCTTCCAGAACTGAGGCAACTTCAAGCAAATTTTGCTCAAAGTTTTTATTTAATTGTTGTCTGAGATAGAAATAGGTGCCAAAGCTCAATAAACCCAAAGAGCCCATTAACAGCCCAAAAATGGGCACAAACAATTTGCCAGTTAGGGATAAGTTGCGATAGGTTTGCGCGAGCCTAGCAAGAGTCATAGTTTTACTGGACTATAGTGATTTTTTCTGAGGACTTCCTGTCCTGCCGAACCATAGGCAAAATCGAGAAACTGCTGCACGGGTTCAGAAACAGGCGATTTAAATGCGAGCGTAACAGACCGCACCATAGGGTACTTGCCTGTCTCTACTGTTTCGATCGCTGGCTTAATGCCATTGAGACTGAGATGCTGAACGGGCAACTGTTGGGTTAGTGCCTGAGACAGTGAGAATGCTCCGATACTATAGGGAGTAATCTGGATTGCCTTGATCAATTCTGTTTCTTTACGCAGGACGATCGCTTTAGCAGCATTGGGGAGGTTTTTACCCAAATAGTGTTTGCGGAGCAGTCGTTTAGCTGATTCATCCTCAGGGCGATCTAAAACCACGATCGCGGCATCAGGCCCGCCAAAGTCTTTCCAGTTGGTTGTCTTACCTGAGTAAATATCTTGCAGTTGTTGCGTAGTTAGATTCGTTACACCCGTAACGCTGGGGTGCACCGCTACGAGCAAACCATCTTTAGCAAAGTTCTGTTGTTTAATCGAAGCATCATCGGTTGGCAATGTGCTGCTAGTCATCACCAGATGAATATCGCCATTTTTAAGCCCTGCTAAAGCACTCTCACTTTGAGAAGCAGGCAACTCATTGACAGCGATCGCATTCTTAGGGGGCTTAAACACTGTAATCAAAGCCGTTAGCAAGGGGGCTGTACTGCTGCCACTGGTAACGGTTAGTTTTGTAAGTTGGGTAGTTTGGGTAGCAGGTTGTGTAGACTGGGTTTCTGTTGTAAAAACGTTGCATCCTGTCACCCCTATGACTGTGGCTGTAAGTGCGATCGCACTCGCACACAAACCAACCCTACGATAAATCTGGTAGCGTAACATAATCATTACTTGTAAGCTTTGGATATCATTTTGAATTATTTAAACCTTTATCTCATGATAATTTTGCTTTGCTGAAAGTTTTTCTTACTTGAATTTAGAAATAAAGAAAGCGATCGCAAAGACTGGTGGGAAATTGAGGGCTTTATTTCGACTTGTAACTTTGGCGCAAGAATTTGACAGGGATACCCGAAATCGTTGAATTCCCTGGATCTTATAGCTTACCCATCTGATGAAAAATAACTAACAATGCCAATTATTAAGGAATTAAATCAATGCTGGGACAAGCATTTTTAGCCGATCTAGAAGGAATTGAAACCATTACTGTACCCGCGCAAGTGGCAAAGTTGTCAGAGGACTATTTTCGCTTTAGTCCAATTTTAGAACCTTTACTAACTGGCAAGGTCGGCGATATTGTGGCACGCCCTACTAGCGAAGCCGAGGTTTTACGTATTGCACAGGTCTGTGTAAATCACAAGATTCCCTTGACCGTGCGAGGCAGTGGTACGGGCAATTACGGACAAGCCGTTCCGCTTCAAGGTGGCTTGATTCTCGATATGACACGCATGCAAACGATTAAATGGATTAAGCCCGGTTTAGCCTGTGTGGAATCGGGAGTGAAGTTAGCTACATTGGATAAACAAGCCCAAGAAATTGGTTGGGAATCGCGCATGATTCCCTCGACGTTTAGAAGTGCTACGGTAGGTGGTTTTATTGCGGGCGGGAGTGGAGGCATTGGTTCGATTCTCTATGGGCAATTACGCGATCGCGGCAACCTTAGGGCTGTACGGGTTGTGACGTTGGAGAATTCTCCCAGAGTAATCGAACTGCGTGGCGATGATGTGCAGAAGGTCAATCATGCCTATGGTGTGAATGGCATCATTACGGAATTAGAACTTCCACTGGCTCCCGCCTATGCTTGGGCGGAATTTGTCGTCAATTTCTCGGGCTTTATGACAGCCGCTCAGTTTGGGCAAGCCTTGGGGAACTGTGATGGCATCATCAAAAAAATGATTTGCATTCTTGCCGATCCCATTCCTTCTTACTTTACGGCGTTGCGAAGTTACATTCCCGATCGCGTTCACAGTGCCTTAGTCCTCGTGGCTGAAACCGATATCGAACCCTTTAAAGCCCTAGTTCGAGAATTTGGCGGTTCCATTGCCTATGAGAAATCTGCGCGAGAAGCCAGCAAAGGTATTAGTTTAGTCGAGTTCGCTTGGAATCACACCACACTTCATGCTCGCACTGTCGATCCTACGCTGACCTACCTACAAAGCCTTTTTCCTGCCGATCCGAACTTGCAACTCGTTCGCGAAATGTGCGATCGCTTTAAAGACGAAGTCCTGATGCATTTGGAATTTATTCGCATGAATGGTGTGGTTATTCCTGCGGCAATTCAGATCGTGCGCTTTACCACTGCCGAGCGCTTGCAGGAAATCATCCAAGAACATGAGTCCCATGGCGTGCTAATCGCCAACCCTCATACTTACATTTTGGAAGATGGCGGCATGAAGGCGATCGACTACAACCAACTTGCATTTAAACAAACAGTTGATCCCTATGGTTTGATGAATGTGGGTAAGATGCGTGCTTGGGAAGGATAACAAAAATCAAATTTTCCCGAATTAATGCTATTTAAACTGCTTTGTTCTTTCGATCGAAAAGAACAATAATCGTTTTGACGATGAGTTTAAGATCGTACCAATTACTCCAATTTTTGCGATATTCGATATCGAAATTCACCACTTCAGCAAAGGATCTGACACTTGAGCGACCGTTAACTTGCCACACGCCTGTAATCCCTGGTCTTACATCCAATCGATTCCATTCCGTATATCTTTCATCTTGATATTCCACATCCAATTCGTAAGCATTAATTTCGTCAAATGTCGGTGGACGGGTTCCGACAAGGCTCATGTCGCCAGTTAAGACATTCCAAAATTGAGGGAATTCATCAAGGCTAGTCTTGCGTAAAAAAACACCAGTTCTAGTCACACGGGGATCGTTGGCATTTTTAAAGAATTTGTGATCGGAACTTTCTTGCGATCGCGTGTTTGCTTCCACTTGATTTTGCACTTTGATTTTTAGCTCTTCGGCATTTTTTACCATAGAGCGAAATTTCCAAATCCGAAAAGGCTTGCTGAGCAAACCGCAGCGAATTTGCCCAAACAAAATGTTTCCCTTGCTTTCTGAGACGATTGCGATCGCGATCGGAACAAATAAAATTGCTGTAAAGCTCAAACCAATCAGCGCACCAATAATATCAATAAATCGTTTGATCGGATCGCGAACGGAGGGGTGTACGGGGATACCTGGATCGATGTCAATAGAGGGGAAGAAAAACTTCAATAGGGGATGGAAAATACGCAGAATGGGAATTCTTGTAAGCAAATTCTGTATGCGATACAAAAATAAACCGATGGAAGTAATATTACTAACTCGGACTCTCTGGGTTGATTCGGAGAAGCGAAAAGTTTGGGATGCAGGTTCAATCACAAAGACCTTGTTTAAAGATGTGACCGTAAGTAGAGAAATCACTGCGCCACTTACGCTCCACAAAACCAATTCCGTTCCATAGAGTTTGGCTTGTTTGAGGCAATTGATTAAAGCTCCTAAGCCAGCACCATCAATAAACGTGGTATGGCTCATATCAATCACAATCTTTCGATAGGAATCATCTGCATTACAGATCGTTTGAAAATCGCTAAAAAATTCTCTGGCTGTGAAAAACTCCAATCTTTCGGGGCTGTAAATAAATGCAATTTCATCAAAGGTTACGATCTTGGCTTGTTTGTAATCTTTTTTGCGAACGGTTTCACTCGCATCGCTAACGGGGATATATACAACTTGATGGTAAATATTAGCAATTTCTCGACTTCTAACAATAATCAGGTCGAGCGATCGCAATCTCATTAAAATTCGAGCCGATAAACTAAGGTCTTTAATGCGCGTTTTTGATTCAATAAAAACAACTCTGCTACGGCAAAACCATTTAGCAATCAACAAAAAAGGAACAGCAACTCCCGCACCTGTAGAAATAACTAGATCGGGGCGTTGACGACGCACCACGTTAAATGCCAAAAACAAATTGCGAATTAGATTAGGTATATTTCGATTTGTAGGACTATGGGCCCAAAATCGCCGGCTATCTTCCAACTCGCGCTCGTTAACCCCAGTCCTAAATGTTACCCAGGAGCGATCTTTAAAATCCTCCCAGAAGGCTTTGAGGCTTTGCATATACCTAAAGTGCCCACCCGAAGAACAAACAAGCATGAGTTTTTGGGCATGATATCGCTCTTTTAGATATTCACACAAAGGCGTTTCATCAACTTGGGGAATATTCTCAGAAGTTTGCTGCAACTTAATGAATTTGACTAGATCTCCTGGCGATCGCGCAATCGGAATTCCTCTTCGCTCAAACGCATCTGCCATTTCCATTTGGTGATTGTCAACATGTTCTCTAAATCGCTGCAATCGAGGTACTAGAACGTATGGCTTATCGGTATCTTCTAATAACTGAGCGGTTCCTTCGTCGCAATGACTGATAATTAAACTAGCGCGATCGGTAAATTTTTGAAATTCTTGCTCTGACAGTAACCGATAGGCTCTTGAACCATCAGGAAAGTATGTTGAAGAACCATATTGCACGATAACTTCTTCATCAATAATTTGATACCTGATCAGGATCTCAATCCAATTCATTAAAGCATTGAACTGATATTGTTCTGTTCCAACTGTAACTAAAAGCATAGCCCGATCCTTTTAATCTTATACAATTGACAACATAGCGATCGTAATTAAACAGAACTGTAAGAGATTGACGATAAGGTTTTCGTCACTAAATCATAGATTTGGTTAAAGAAAGTTGATTTGCAGTAGTGAAACATCATCTTCAAAATAAGCATCTGGAGTTTCGTTGCGAATATGTTGAAGCACCGAGTCAGCACTAAAGATTTTACTCTCTGTCAGATCGGAAGTTAGTAGCTCGATGAATTTTGGCAAGCCCCAAATTTTCCCTCCATCTTGCTTTACCTCAAAAATACCATCGCTAAAAACGTAGAGTTTGCTGTTTAGTGGAATGGATACTTCAGCAGTGATATATTTCGCATCCGCAAAAAACCCGATGGGCATACTTAGACTAGGGAGTTGTTGTACCTGTTTATTGCCTTCAGACACCAAAAGTGAGGTGGGATGTCCTGCATTAGCATAAATAAGTTTGCGTTCCGATCGCTTAAATACGCCGTACCACATGGTTAAATAGCGCCCGCCTTGCTCGCTCATCTGAAAACTGCGATTGAGTTCAGTCATAATTGCATCTGGGGCATAAAGCTTATCTTTCCCAAATGACTGCGATCGCAGCAAGTTCAAAATTGAGATCGAATGTAATGCCGAGCCTACTCCATGTCCAGAGGTATCGATCAGATAAATGGCAAGATGATCGGAGTCCAACCAATAAAAATCGTAGCAATCTCCCCCTAACTGACTTGAAGGAATAAACTGCGTACTGATATCTACGTTGCCTTTTAAACTGGCAGGCAGTAACGATTTCACGTACTCACTTGCTTCTGCTAGTTCTGATTCCAGCAATTGTTTTTGTAATTGTAAATCTTGGTTGAGTTGATATAACCTCAATCCTGCCCGCACGCTGGCAATTAACTCACTTTTTTCAATGGGTTTCGACAGAAAATCATCGGCTCCACTATCTAAAGCCTTGACTTTATCTTCAACCGCTCCTTTAGATGTCAATAAAATAAAGAATGTTGTGGACAGGCTCGTATCTTGCCTAATTTGACGACAGACCTCTAATCCGTCAATATCAGGCATCATCCAATCACAGATCACTAAAGCAGGATGATATTTTTGTGCAAGTGCTATCCCTTCTTTACCATTTTTTGCCACGATCGCTTCATAACCTTGTTCTTGCAGCGTGTTCCTCAAAACCATTTGCATGACAAGATCGTCATCGATCACTAGGATTTGTAACATCTGCACACCTCAAACACTTAATTTCGGTAAAGTTATATTTAGTAAACCATCTTGGCAGATTTTCTGTGTCCCAAACTATTTCGCTACAAGTCAGTACCAATCTTAACGAACTCGCTAAAGTATTAATTTGGTTTGAGCAACTAGCTCACGACACAGTTCCCAAGGACGATTGGCTGAAATGCAAAACTGCTCTGGCAGAAGTTTTTACTAATGCCGTGCGTCATGCCCACAAAAACTTGCCGATGGAAACTCCGATTGATTTAGAGTCAACTCTATCTGAAAATAGGCTGGAAATAAAGGTTTTTGATTTTGGTGCTGGTTTCGATTTGTCTGGCAAACTGTCGAGCTTAAATGAAGTTGATATAAATGCTTTGGGTGGTCGTGGTTTGGGTTTGATCGATCGAATGGTTGATGTTTTTGACTATAGCCGCTTATCAGATGGTCGAAACTGCCTGCGGCTTGTCAAGCACTATGCTCCTGTTAACTGAGCGATCTAAATTATCCGCTTTTTTATGCAGTTGGATGGTTGTTGCTGAACATTTTAAGGCAGTCCCCATTTTATAGAAAGTTTGGGTTTACTGACAGAAACGATGCGATTCTCAATCCTACGTTTTGCTGATTGGTTAGCGATCGATTGACGTTTTTTTGAGCTAAAAATCATGAAAAAACAACTTTTTGCTTATTTAAAAATCACTAATCTAAGGCTAACAAAACGCTAGATGGTTTCCTCCGATTTATCAGGCGATCGCCATTGGGTTGGAGTTTCCGCAGCTAGGGGAGTCGAGCGCTCTGAATCTTCTTTGTAGGCAATCCCCATCTGCACGACATTTACTGGTTTCTTTTGTTTGTGAGTGTTTGTCCAATCTTCTCCATGTCGTCGTTGCGAAGTGCGCTCTTCACTCGTGTTCTCCGCAATCACCTCATACAAAATCGCCCGTTTGTCAATATTCGTGCCCCTTCGCAAAATCCGCCCCAGTCGTTGAATATACTCTCTGGTGGAACCCGTTCCTGAAAGCAGGATGGCGATCCCAGCATCAGGAACATCCACACCCTCATTTAAAACATGGGATACGACTAGGGTTTTATATTCTCCAGAGCGGAAATGCTTGAGAATCTCATGGCGCTCTTTTACAGGGGTTTGGTGGGTAATTGCAGGAATCAGGAATTCTTGGGAAATCTGATAGACCGTGGCATTATCATTCGTGAAAATCAGGATACGCTCAGGGAAATGTTCTGCCAGCAGATCGGCCAACACTCGCAATTTCCCGTCCGTGCCGAGAGCGGTTTCTTTTGCCTCTCGATGGGCTAACATTGCTCGTCTTCCTGCCTGTGATCTAGCACTGGCTTGCACAAATCGCTGCCATCCCTGCATCCCGCCCAAAGAGATTTTTGCCTCGCGCAAAAAGTTATTCCGAATGGTGGTGAGACGATCGTAGCGATCGCGTTCTGATTGAGAGAGTTTGACCTTGATCTGCACGATTTCATGATCGGCAAGAGCATTGCCTGCTAATTGCTCTGCGGTTTTACGATAGACTTCTGCCCCAATCAGGGTATCTAGATCGATATGTCTGCCATCGCTGCGATCGGGGGTAGCGGTAAGCCCTAAGCGATAGGGAGCAAGAGAATAGGTGGCGATCGCCTGATTAAAGTCCGTGGGGAGATGATGGCATTCATCAAAAATCAAAAAGCCATATTGAGCGCCTAAGGTTTCGGCATGGATGGCAGCACTATCATAGGTCGCAACCAGAATAGCCGTGCGATCGCGAGAACCACCACCTAGCAAGCCCACCTCTAGATCGGGAAAGGCGGCAACGAGATGGGTATACCACTGGTGCATTAAATCTAAAGTCGGCACGACAATCAGGGTGCTGCGGCGAGTGACCTGCATTGCCAACTGTGCCAAGTAAGTTTTGCCTGCGGCAGTGGGTAAGACGACAACACCGCGTTGCCCCGCCTGCTGCCAAGCCACTAGTGCCTCGCTTTGATGGGGGTAAGGCTGCATCACCACCCGCGCCGATAGCTCTAACTCCACAAATGCTTTCGCCAGATCGCAAAAGGCAACGCTTTCTGCTTCTAAAACAGTGATAAGTTCGCGATACCGATTGGCTGGAATCCGAAATCGCTCGACACGATCGTCCCAAGTGGCAAAATCTAGCCATGCCTTGCCTCTGGGCGGGGGATGTAAAATCAGCGTGCCTCGGTCAAACGAGAGCGTGGGGGTTCTTCCCATGATTTATAGAAATCAGCTAATCCCGCGTGCGGACACCATTGTCAGGTAAGTTACGCTTGGGCGAAGGAATTAAATAGGCAATTACTGCGCCACCCAAAAAGCCTGCCAAGTTGCGAATAATCGGGAGCAGATCGGTGGTGCGCGTCACCACTGGTCCAATGCCAAAAGCAATTAAGAGCATGCCCCATAGCGGCGTGAGAATCAACGCCCAACGCCATGAAAAGATTTCTCCCTCTTTACGAGGATGTCCGGCAAATCCAAACACCAACCCGCCAAGAATTGAGGTTAATAGGGTTAAGATCCATTGTTCTTGAGGTAAACCTGGTACAACAACGCAGCCTTCACGCTCTAAACAGGTTTGAATTGCCCCTAGAGATGCCAAGATAGACTGGTCGTAGCCGTGTTCTCTCACAAAAAATTGATTGCCATAGCGAGATTGCAATTCAATCCAAAAACCTCGGGGTAAGAGATCGTAAACTTCATCCCCAACATTAAAATTGAGCAAATTTCTACCGCGCCCATCAGCAACCAGCATCACACTGCGTTCGTTTAAGCCCCAAAAATCTTTGACGGCTCTACCTGGTGTACGATCGACTTGTGTTAAAACCCGTAATTTCCATCCAGTCTTTTGTTCAAAGGTATCTAAATCCCGATTTAGATTGGTTTCCTCGGTGTCTGTCAGGAATCGACCCAGATCGATAATATTGGTAATCTCGGTTGGTAATAACTCAGGTGCATCGATCGCGCTGACAGGTGCAGGATTGACAAAACAGGTTGTGAGCGCGAGTAAACTTGCGATCGCAAGTGGGATAAACCATCGAGTTGAAAATTTACGCATACTGGTTTTAAAAGGTTTTTAATAAATCTTAATATAATCCAAAACATAACAATGAGCTTGTTTCGATCATATGTCAAGCCTGATTCAGTGGTATCCCGGTCATATAGCCAAAGCAGAGAAAGCTCTGCTAGAGCAACTCAAGCGTGTCGATGTTGTAATTGAGGTACGCGATGCGCGTATTCCTTTTTCGAGCCAACATCCCAAAATCAAAACTTGGATTGCCGACAAGTCCCATGTACTGGTGTTTAATCGCGTAGACATGATTTCAGAATCGGTGCGATCGCAATGGGTGAAATGGCATAGAAAACGAGATCAAATGGTTTACTTTACCGACGCTCAAGCGGGTAAGGGCATCAAAGAACTGCTCAAAGCCGCACAAGTTGCTGGCGTTAAAATCAACGAACGGCGCAAAAGTCGCGGTATGCTGCCCCGCCCCGTGCGGGCTGTAGTGATTGGCTTTCCCAATGTTGGAAAATCGGCAGTCATCAATCGGCTACTCAATCGGCGCGCGGCAGAAAGTTCTAATCGCCCAGGGGTAACGCGCCAACTAAGGTGGATCAGGATTTCCGACCAGATCGAGCTACTAGATACGCCAGGCATTTTGCCACCTGTACTGCACGATCAAGATGCGGCGCTAAAGCTAGCCATTTGCGATGATATTGGTGAAGCTGCCTATGACAATACCCTCGTAGCCGCCGCCACAATCGACTTGCTGATCAAATTACAGGCTCCCCTCAGCGATCGCTATGGCATCGATCCCCTAAATCCGCCCCTAGAGTCTGGCTTGGACTACATCATGACTCTGGCGGAAACCGATCGCTTTAAAGGTGATAGCGAGCGTGTAGCGCGTCAAATTTTGCATGATTATCGCAAAGGTCGTCTGGGTGCGATCGCGCTCGAGCTACCATCACTCGATTGATTTGGGGACATTAAAATATAGGAAATGCACAGGAGGTAAATTATGACGCTAACACTTCAAGCCTCAAAGCTCAATTTGCATGATGTCAAAACTAAGTTTGATTTGCGACAAGGTGAACCTAATAACTTCTTTACCGAATTACTGCAAGGTGCTCCAGCACTAAGTGAATTTGAAAAACAGGTATTAGATCGGACAAAGCAACAATATCTTTATCTTGCCGAGCGACCACTTTTAGAAGTAACGGTGAAGATGGTTACGCTATCACCGTTGCTATCTTTAGCAGGTTTCTACGATCCGCCATTTTATACAACGCTAGAAGACTCTATCGAAGTTATCTCTCAAGACGGCTCGGAAACAGTACGCGGTCAACTTGATGTGCTTGTCTTGCAAAATACCATCTGGGTTGTGGTGGTTGAAGCCAAAAGTATTCAATATGATGTGATGATCGCTTTGCCACAGGCACTAACCTATATGATGGCAAGCCCAGCAACCAATAAAGAATTATTTGGCATGATTACCAATGGGCGCGAGTTCCGCTTTATTAAACTAAACCAAGCCCCTCAACCCACCTATATCCTGTCCAAAGTTTTCTCTCTTTCCGAAATAGAGAATCACTTGTACGAAGTCTTGCAAATTTTAAAATGCCTCGGTCAGCTAGTTTTAACCAATACAAAGTGATCCGCATAGGATTCGCTTAACGCTTCTTAACAAGAGGTTGGGGCAAATGCTCATAAAATGTAGGCTACGCATAAAATATGGATTAATCTAAATAGTCTCTAAATAGTTTTTAGACAAATATGGTATCTTCCCTATCCAAACAACAGCTCGAAACTACCCCATCTTCTAAAGCGAATGGGACAGGCAAAAAAGAAACCATCCTAACGCCACGCTTTTACACGACTGATTTTGAAGCGATGGCGAATATGGGTTTTGGTGGTACTGAGGCAGATTTTGAAGCCATTTTGCAAGAGTTTAAAGCGGACTACAATCGCCGTCACTTTGTCCGCGATCGAGAGTTCGAACAGTCTTGGGATCACATTGACGAAGATGTCAAAAAGTCTTTCCGCACATTCTTAGAAGGCTCTTGCACCTCTGAATTTTCAGGATTTTTGCTCTATAAAGAAATTGCGGTCAAACTCAAGGAAAAAAATCCCCTTGTCTCCGAAATTTTTTCGCTCATGAGTCGCGACGAAGCACGTCATGCTGGTTTTTTAAATAAGGCAATGCCTGACTTTGAGCTTCAGCTAGACCTTTCTTCTCTATCTAAGAGCAAAAAGTACGTTTACTTTGAGCCCAAGTTTATCTTTTACGCTACCTACCTTTCTGAAAAAATTGGTTACTGGCGTTACATCAAAATTCACCAGCATTTCTTGGCTCATCCTGAAAAACGGATTTATCCCATCTTCCGCTTTTTTGAAAACTGGTGCCAAGATGAAAATCGTCACGGCGATTTCTGCAATCTCTTGCTCAAGAGCCAGCCAGAATATATCAATGGCTTAAAGGCAAAATTGTGGAGCCGATTCTTTTTGCTGTCGGTATTTGCCACCATGTATCTCAACGATATTTGCAACCGTTCGGACTTTTACGAAGCGATCGGAATGGATACTCGCAAGTACGTTGATGAAGTCTTGAGAGATACCAACCGCGATGCGGCAAAGGCATTCCCAGTGATTATCGATATGGACAATCCTAAGTTCTGGGCATATCTCAAGAAGTGCGAAGAAAACAATGCCAAACTCAGCGAAATTGAATCATCTTCTGCGCCTAAACCTTTAAAAACCCTGCAAAAGCTACCTGCCTATGTTTCCAATGGCTTGCAGTTCTTGAAGCTCTATTTGCTCAAGCCTATCGAAATTCAAAAGGGTGTCGTTCTATAACCAGATTTTGTATCTGATTCCCAATTATCTTATTTTCTCTGTCTGATAGAATCGCCTTCAAATTTTGTTGGGGGCGATTTTTTATTGTTTCTCTTAACAAATTGGCATTGGAGTGCAACTATCTGCTCTTTTTCTGTTCCGCTTGTGACAAGTCAATAAGCTTGAGAGCTAACTCCTCCGTTCTCCGATCTTGAATTTCCCGTGCAAGAGTCAGGGGCTGCTGAGAGTACTCGATACATTTGTAAAAATCTCCAAATTTTTCATAAGTGGCTGCTAGCCTGCATTATTCATGAGAACGCCAAAGAGAATAAAAATCAAGAAAAAGGAAGAGCTATTTTGTAAAGGAAAGAAAAATCCTAATTTAAAAGAGAAAATGCATAGAAAAGAAGCATTTTATCGATGTAAATCTTCCAAAATCAGAAAAAAGGACACACAAATCCTACGGAAGGGAAAAAGCTAATTGAAAAGCCTAAAATTAGGATCGTTTAGTTGGTGAGAAATCAGATAAATCTCACGAGCAAACGGAAAAAATGCAGAAAGTTGAACGAGCACCCGCCTAACTGAAACCTTTACATACGCTGAGCATTTGAGCACAGAATTCCTTAAACGTAAGACCTGAGAATTCTTTAATTTTGTCTCAGAAGCAGCTTGTCGAATCGTTAACAGCAGAACGTAAGCAGCCTGAGCCAAGCATAAGCGAAACTGATTCGCTACAAAAGAATGGCAACTGAGACGACCAGCCTTGATACCCAATTTCAACTCTTTAATCGGATGTTCTGAGTCAGCACCTCGATAAACAAGGTAGCCACAAAACGTGGATTAGCGCCTTTCTCTAGCCATTCAGCCTTCATCACCAATCGACGTGGTTCTGACCAAGAAGCAGCCGCGTAGTAGACATCATCAAACAAACGCGCTTTTCCCCCTGTCTGACAGTATTGCAAACGCGATCGCTCCAGCAAATCGGCAATTTTGCGTTTTAAGAGGGATTTCTCTGCCAATCGTGGTTGTGAACAAATGGACGGGGAAATTTGAAGAGACGTATACCTACCGATATCTCAATGGGCTGCCTATCAAGGATGGTGATGATGCTCTGCTAGTTAACTGGTGTGAACTAACTGTAACCAGCCCGGATGGCAAGGTAGTTTACAAAAACTCTTTTTTGATAGCTGGGATCATCTACTGACTTTTATGATTCAAGGCTTAGAGCTAGATCTCCCACCTAACAGTAGTTAAATTTTCATAATGAGAATTGCTGGTTTCGAGTTTATCATCTAGCATTCGATCGCCTGAATTTGATAGTCTAGACTGCTCCCCCTAAATCAACGCAGCCATGATCGATCTTGACACCACCCAAGCCCACCACACCCTCTCTATTGATGCCGATCGACTCGGCGATTCCTTTCAGGATGCGTCCCGCAGCGGCTTGCATGGGCGCATCACCATTCCTGGGGACAAGTCGATTTCCCATCGGGCTTTGATGCTGGGTTCGTTAGCCAGTGGGGAAACGACGATTCGCGGCTTGCTCTTGGGCGAAGACCCCCGCAGCACTGCTGCTTGTTTTCGAGCAATGGGGGCAGAGATTTCAGAATTAAATTCCGAACTGGTGACGATCAAAGGGATTGGGCTGGGCAATTTGCGCGAACCGCTCAATGTTTTAGACGCGGGCAACTCAGGCACAACGCTGCGGTTGATGCTGGGCGTGCTGGCAAGCCATGCCGATCGCTTTTTTACAGTGACAGGCGATGCTTCGTTGCGATCGCGTCCAATGGCGCGGGTGGTGAACCCTTTGAGAGAAATGGGCGCTCAAATTTGGGGCAGAGAGTCGGGTAATAAAGCTCCCTTGGCGATTGCGGGGCAAACTCTGAAGTCGATCCATTACCACTCGCAGATTGCCTCTGCCCAAGTTAAATCCTGTATCTTGCTAGCAGGTTTGATGGTTGATGGCGAAACGATCGTGACGGAACCTGAGCGATCGCGCGATCATAGCGAACGCATGTTAAGAGCTTTTGGCGCAACTGTGGAAGTGGAAGGCAATACGGTTTATCTGAAAGGGAAAACAACATTAGAAGGTCAGCCTGTCACTGTCCCAGGGGATATTAGTTCGGCAGCTTTTTGGCTAGTGGCAGGTTCCATAGTACCCAATTCCGATTTGGTGATTGAGAATGTTGGGGTGAATCCCACGCGCACAGGAATTTTGGAAGTTCTCTCCGAAATGGGAGCCGACATCACCTTAGAAAATAGCCGCGAAGTTGCAGGCGAACCTGTGGCTGACCTGCGCGTGCGATCGGCACAACTCAAAGCTTGTACGGTTGGTGGTGCTTTAATTCCACGGCTGATTGATGAGATTCCAGTGTTGGCAGTGGCAGCAGTCTGTGCTGAGGGAACCACAATTATTCAAGATGCGGCAGAATTGCGGGTCAAGGAAAGCGATCGAATTACAGCGATCGCGACGCAACTCAACCATATGGGAGCCAATGTCAGCGAACGTGCGGATGGTCTAGAAATTATCGGCGGAACACCTTTAGTGGGAACTTCTCTCGAAAGCTATGACGATCATCGCATCTGCATGAGTCTAGCGATCGCGGCGATCGTCGCCTCAGGCAAAACCACAATCGCCCATGCCGAATCCGCAGCAATCTCCTATCCTTCCTTTATCCCTACTTTACAGCAGCTCTATTAGGCTGAACTCTCGGGATAAGAATTTATGGGCACATCTATTAATTGGCTTATTCTCAATAATAAGAAGCTGAAAGCCTTGATACTTCGTTTATATTCTCAATTATTTTGAATTTTTAGAGGTGTCCTTTGGTTTAACCAAGAACAATGCTTCGGTGTAAAATGAAACACAATTCGGTGAGAAGGGTCACTCAAAAATGCAGATCGTGTTTGCATGGATTGGAGAATGCCGTGTTTGCCTTTGAGGCTTAAATCCTCAGATATTCCTTCCACTTGAGCAACAAGGAGAACTAATGATTCGGATTGATGAGTGTTTAAGCAATCCATGACCAAGTGTCATTTTGCAGCATCAGGATCCGTGGCAAGGGTTTGTTGGATATGGGCAAGATAGTCTACTTCAGTACGAGTTTCTCCAACTGTGGCAGAGATGACTTGCCCCTTGGCAACATCAAAACTGGCAATCAACGTTTGTGTCCTGTGACGAATGTACTCAAATTCCTGACGTTCTATTTTTCCTAGGCGCATTGGCAAGTCCTCGGCTTTACGTTCCTTGGCTTGAATACCAGTCATCTCGTCGATGCTAATCGTTCGTTCCCCTATCTTGGCTCGCTCTGGGGCACTGAGATAGGTTGTACAGATATCCTCGACTTTGTTGTCAAATTCAGGGTCGGGGGGGATTCAACCAGTACCCAGATTGGTGGGGTTTTAGGGTATCACTTTGACGGTAAATTTTTTCAAGGATTCACGTTAAAAAACAAAGGGGCCGCACTAACGCGGCCCCTTTGTTTTGCTATTTTGTTTTTGAGAGCAAACCTAGAGAAATCTCTAGACAGCGACTAGTTGCTCGGCATTCTTGTGAGTTAGACGCTCGTAGGTAGCACGCATCTTGAGACCGACAATCACCTGCAATAGACCCGTACCATTGTTAGATCCGGGGTAATCAGGGTGCTTGAGCAAGAGTTCGGTGAGTTCGCCGTAGTGCTTGGTCGAAAGATTGCTCAGGTGATTTTCGATGTAGATGACTTCATCGAGGCGATCGAATTGTCCGTCTACTTCCAAAATTGACACGGGATGTTTGTAGTAGACATCAGAGCCATAATAGAACTTCATGCCGGGGTAAGAGCAGGTGAGCTTTTTACCGCAAGGAGTCCACTCAATGGTTGATCCTTCATCAAACAGATAGGCTTGGTCGAGGCCTTCGATGCCATCTCTTTGGATCAGGCGAACGCGCAGCACCTTGCGCTCTTTATCATCTTTGATCAGATTGGTAGGCAAGATCTGGATCACAACATCGGCATGGCCTTTTTGTGGATCGATATAAGCCGAGAAATCTGGGCGGCGGGCTTCGATCGCCTGCATGACATCGGCGAGGGTATGACCCCGTTCTGCCATGTCACGCTGAATTTTCCATGCAATTTTGACTTCATCACTCAGATCGAGATAGACGCTAAAGTCTAAAAGCGATCGCACCCGCTCGTCATAGAGAGGATGTAAACCCTCGATCACGACAACATTGTTTGGCTCGATTAACTCAGGTGGATCGAGCAAGCCCGTTTCATGGTTGTAAATCGGCTTCATGATCGATTGACCGCTTTTGAGCGCTTTCATCTGCTCGTACATGAGGTCAAAGTTGTTTGCACGGGGATCTAGGGCAGTGATGCCAGTTTCCTTGCGTTGCTTGCGATCGAGGCTATGATAGTCATCCAAGCAAATAACAGTCATAAACTCTTCACCAAACAGGTCTTTTAACCTGCGGAGAAATGTGGATTTACCACAACCAGAGTCTCCTGCTACGCCAATCAAAACAACGCGGTCTGGCTTACTGCTCATAAGTCTGAACTGATCCCTTTAAATTGTGTATTTATTACTACTTCTTTACTAATTCTAAATCTACCAAAACACGGATACCTGTTCAAGCAAAAGTGATAAATTTGACAATCTAAATCAGTTAAGAAAAGTACTTTAAAAAACTGCAAAGAATTTTGCTAAATAATTATCTCAAAAATCTGCATTCAGTGGCGATCTTGGGAAAGGAATTACATCTCGAATATTGCCCATACCTGTGATGAACTGGACTAAACGCTCAAATCCAAGCCCAAAGCCAGCATGAGGTACTGAACCATAGCGACGCAGGTCTAAATACCACCAATAATCTTCAGGATTGAGACCCATTGCCTTAATTCGCGATTCCAGCACATCTAAACGCTCTTCCCGCTGCGAACCACCGATAATCTCACCAATTCCTGGCGCTAAGATGTCCATGGCTCGAACCGTTTGTCGATCGTCTGCATCATTCACCCGCATGTAAAAGGATTTAATGCCAATCGGGTAGTCCATCACGATCGTGGGCTTTTGGAAAAATTCTTCGGCTAAATAACGCTCGTGTTCGGACTGTAGATCGAGCCCCCATTTGACGGGAAACTCAAAATTCTTATTGCTGGTTTCTAATAATTCGATCGCCTCGGTGTAGGTAATTCGTTCAAATTTCTGATCGATGATTTTTTTGGCATTTGCCATCACCTGGTCGTTAATACGCTCTTGAAAAAATGTCATGTCTTCAGGACATTTCTCTAGCACAAAGTTAAAAATGTACTTGAGGAACTCTTCGGCTAGGTCAGCATTACCTTCGAGGTCGCAAAACGCCATCTCTGGCTCAATCATCCAAAATTCAGCTAAATGTCGAGAAGTATTTGAGTTTTCGGCGCGAAAGGTGGGACCAAAGGTATAGACATTGCTAAAAGCCATTGCCATAATTTCTGCTTCTAGCTGACCGCTCACGGTTAAGAATGTCGGCTTCCCAAAAAAGTCTTGGCTGTAGTCTACGGGCTTTGATGATTGCGCCAACTTATCTAAATTCAGCCCTGTGACAGCAAACATCTCACCTGCACCTTCACAGTCACTGGCAGTAATAATTGGCGTATGCGCCCAAATAAAGCCCCGTTCTTGAAAGAATTGGTGAATGGCATAGGCACAGGCGTTACGCACTCGAAACACCGCACCAAACGTGTTGGTACGAGGTCGCAAGTGAGCGATCGTGCGCAAAAATTCAAAGGAGTGGCGCTTCTTTTGCAGGGGATAGGTTTCAGGATCGGCAGTACCAAATACTTCTACAGACTCAGCCGCCATCTCGATTCTCTGACCTTTACCAGGGGAAGCGACCAATTTCCCAGCCACTTTCACCGCTGCACCTGTGGCGATCGCTTTAATCACTTGTTCGTATTCAGGCAGATCTTGGGAGATTACCACCTGAAGGTTTTGGAGTGATGAGCCATCATTCAGCTCTAAAAATGCAATCCCCTTGGCTTCCCGCTTGGTTCTGACCCACCCCTGTGCTTGTGCAGATGTCTCTGGCTGAGCATGGCGCAAGAGGTCAATAATTCTAGATGGACTCATTTCTACCCTTGCGTAGCAATGTCACGAATCAACGGCAAGCGATCGCTGATGTAGTTACTCAAATCGCTTTGCTGGCTGTGGTCTAACGAAGAGCGTTGCAGTACCTGATCGACGAGCCAACTCATCAAGCCTTCGTCATCAAGACGCATAATTTGGCTGGGATGGGCTTGGTTCACTGAATCCCAAAATAAGCGCATCAGGTTAGGGGTCATAGTCCAAACACCTCAATCTTAAGAATTTCCTAACTTTGCTCAGGTTAAACCATGTGCATGGTAGTAATGACAAAATTCACACAAATCGAAATAAAAATCACCTGTCTCAAGGTTGATTGCAAAGGGATCGATACATTCCGATGCAGATGTTTATGGAATAGCAAGTCATTAAATTCCAGTTTTGCGCAGTTGCAAAACATTTGCGTATCCATCTTTACAATCCTTCAATCCTTAATATTTCAAATGTTTCAGCCAAATTATCGAATGCGAATCCTATGTGAAAACTGACTTTAGAGCGCATTCAACTATGAGATTCAGCGAGATTCAGCCAGAGCCAAATCATCAGAAAAATCAGAAAAAGAATTTATGTCTAGACAATTGGAAATTCTCACCGATCGCGCCGCAATTATCGATCGCGCCCTATCTATATGCCTAGATGCTTACAAATGGGCGATTTCCACTGAGGGCAAATTCACCCTTGCCGCTGCAGGTGGAAGTACGCCCAAACCACTGTATGAGGCTTTGGCAAACCAACCCCTAGATTGGGAAAAGGTTCATGTGTTTTGGGGAGACGAAAGGTACGTACCTGTCACCGATCCCCAGAGTAATGAGGGTATGACTCGCAAAGCTTGGCTCGATTTGGTCTCGATCCCACCTGAGAATATTCATCCCGTTCCTACAAGCGATCCAGACCCAAAAGAGTCCGCAGGCAAATACGAAGCACATTTGCAGGAGTTTTTCGGTTTGGGATCTGGGGAATTCCCTAAATTTAGCCTCATTTTGTTAGGCATTGGCGATGACGGACATACGGCTTCTCTATTTCCTCACACGGAAGCCCTGCATGTAAGCGATCGCCTCGTTACTGTCGGTCAAAAAGACAGTCAACCACGCATAACCTTTACTGCCCCACTGATTAACCAAGCCAGACAGATTCTATTTATGGTCGATGGCGCTGCCAAAGCCAAGGCATTGAAAGAGATTGTGGCTGAGACAGGAGACAGCAATCTCTACCCTGCTCGTTTGGTTCAAGGAGATGCGATTTGGCTAGTAGACCAGAAGGCGGCATCAGAAATTCGTGAAGGCTAAATTTCTAGATCCTCATCAAACGTAGGCTGCGATCGGCACAGCTATATCGAATCAGCTATAACGAATTAGATCTATTGACAGGATGGGTTACATTATCGTTAACCCATCCTAAAGATCGTTCTATAGCTGTTAGCATTCAGCTATTAGCGATTAGCTTATGTAGAAGCCTTGCTAAGCAAGGTAATTATCCACAACAGATGTCCTAATTTACCTGACGTATAAATCCCTAAAATACCCAACGAGAAGAATTTAGAAAGAATGTCCGCTTAAGCTAGGCGTGCGATTTAGCCGAAAGTCCAAAGTTTCGTCATACACAGTCAGCTTTTCAGGATTGCATCGTTTCACGATAGCTGCGATACCTGTTGCTCCCTCGGCTTCTAGATCTTCAAGATAGCCAAGCTTGGCAGCTTCTGCTTCCTGCGTATTGAGAAAAGGACCAAAATAATAGGTGCAACGAGGTGACTCCGTTGCCACTTCGACCCATACAGCCAAACCAAGTTTCTCTAAAACTGATGTAGTGAAGTTTTTAAACACGTTATTGCTCATGCTCATAAGTTGACTAAAAGTTGAGTACCCTGATTCTGCTTTTAATAGTTATCAATTGTTTATATAACTTAAAGTAGAACCCTATGACAAACTGTTCAAACTTAACGTATTTACCCATCGTTGCCTGAAAATTTCGTACAGAGCCATTCCTGTAGCAACGGAAGCATTGAGGCTTTCAATTTTTCCCTCTAAAGGAATAGATACGAGAAAGTCACAGGAACGTTGTGTGAGTAAACTTAATCCTTCACCCTCAGCCCCAACCACAAGGGCAACGGCTCCCGAAAATTGACTCTTGTGAATGGCACTGCCAGCATCGGCAACGGTGCCATAAATCCAAAAGCCTTCTGCTTTTAACAATTCCAAGGCACGATTGAGGTTAACCACCCTAGCGATGGGCAAGCTTTCTAATGCACCAGCCGCAACCTTGGCAACTGTACCCGTCACACCAACCGCTCGTCTTTGGGGAATTACGACCCCTTGAGCGCCCAGGGCCTCAGCCGTGCGAATAATTGCTCCCAAGTTGTGGGGATCGGTAATGCCATCCACCAAAACCAATACGGGCTGACTAGTTTTTTGCTTGGCAGTAGCGATCAAATCTTCTACTTCAAGATAGCTGTAAGCCGCAACTTGGGCGACAATGCCTTGGTGCTTAGCGTTATTGGTTAGATGGTTGAGTCGTTGAATGTCAACTTCGTCAATCACCGCGCCTGACTCTTTAGCAGCGTTAATCAGCGGCAGAAAATCAGGGGCATAATGCATTTTGGCGGTGATCCAAATGCGATTGATCGAACGAACGCCTGCGATCGCAGCTTGCACGGCATGACGACCGTAGACCAAATCTGGGGCATCTTCTTGGTCTTCTTGATAGGAATCAGAGGAAGAATACCTTGGCGAAGCCTCGTCATCCCGTCGATTAAATCTACCTTGCTGACCATCTCGATCTCTCGATTGAAACCGATCGCGCTCTGGACGGTCTTGGCGATCGCCTCTAAACGAAGAACGCTCTGGTCGATCCGAACGCTCGGAACGATTATTTGGACGATCTTGCCGTTCTGGTCTTGCGGATCTGTCCGATCTATCGGCTCTGAAGGGGCGATCGGAGCGGTCTTGTCGCTCTGGTCTGTCAGTGCGATCGAAAGAACGAGGTGCAGATTGATTGGCTTGGCGCGATGGGGAATCAGGAGATGCCAAAACTGGCTTTTGGGTTTTATTTGGCAAAAACCCATCGGAGAATGACTCTTTGGTCACGTCTCGCCGATCTGTATAGGATTTTTCGGAAGGCTGGTCTGAATAGTTAGTTTCTGAATATTTGGCTGCCGACTTACGTCTCACCGTATATTTAGTAGCTCCCTGCCTAGAAATTGGTTGTCGGGATATGGGTTGCCTAGATTCAGATTGTCTAGATTCATCCTGTTTTCTAGATTCATTATGCCCCGATCTCAGGACTGGTTTTACGCTATTTTGCGAGCCACTATCCCGATCTGAGCCTTTTCGACCTCTATGATCGGAGCTTCTAGCTTCTGGCTTTCTAAATTCTTGGTTTCTTCCTTCTGGAATTCTTCTTTCCGAACGATCGTCATCGCGACGTTTGGGGCGATCGCGCGGACTAGGGGCTTCCCTGCCTGATTGCGTAGACTTTTGTTTAGGCTTACCTTTAAATTTCATAGTGCAGTAATTAATCGCCCGTTTGTCAGTGAGCTGAGTTAGAGAGCTGAGTTGGATGGGTTGGATGGGTTGGGCTGAACCAATTGTGTCAAAATCTGTTCGAGCCGTTCGGGGTCTGTGAGGTAAAGATAACCGATCAATACCTCAAAGCCCGTAGCCTTTTGATAAATGTTGGGATCGAGCTTTCGCGAAGCAGAACCCGCTGCATTGCGTCCGCGTCTCACTAACTCAGATTCTGCTGGGGTGAGGTCAAGACAACTAAGAAATTGTGCTTGACTCTCTGCCCTAACGCGGTTGACAACGAGTTGGTGATACTCCTTGGGGTTCTGAGGTGGCTGTAGATAGTGAAGTCTTACATGCAGTTCAAAAACTGCATCCCCCAAATACGCTAAAGCAGAGACTGGTATCTCTGCAATTTTATCAATTTCAGGACGGAATATGGACATCAGTTACCTACTTTTGTCCATAGTTTATCGTTCGGCGTCAGTCATCAAGATGATCTCTACTTATCCTTACCAATATTGCCAATATTATTCAGGGCAGATTCAACAGATGGTTGCAGAGACAAAAACTGCTCTAGTCTAACTAGTTTGACAGTTTGAGTCACACGCGGATTACTGATAATCTGGAGTGTACCGCTTAAGCCTTGGGTTTTTTTTGCCATCTGCACTAAAACTCCGATCCCAGAGCTATCGACAAAATCAATTGCTGATAAATCTAGGATGACATTGACAGGCCCATCATCGATGCATTTTCCGACTACTTTACGAAAAGCAGGCTCGGAAAAAGCATCCAACAGACCTGTGAGGCGTAGTAACTGATAGTTTTCCTTGACTTCGCGGCTGCCTCTTAAACTCACAGTCAGGGTTAGCGGTTCAGGAATAATGACCTCCTAGGGACGCAAACATACCTTAATTTGCGGATATATTTTATTTGCTTTCACTGCACTTGTCTATCAAGTTAAATTACTCTCCATGTTATCAATTCGGCAAATCCGTCAACTTTTAACCAATCACGATCGCTCAGCCACCGAGATTGCCCAAGAATTTCTAGATCGTATTGCTGTCCTTGAACCAAAACTGCATAGCTTCATTGCGATTACGCCTGAAGTTGCGATCGCGCAGGCAAAACAAATTGATGCAGCGATCGCTGCAGGAGAAACTTTACCGCCACTTGCAGGTGTGCCAATAGGTATTAAAGATAATATGTGTGTTAGGGGCATTCCTACAACCTGTGGCTCTAAAATCCTTAAAAACTTTGTGCCTCCGTACGAGTCCACTGTAACCCAGAAATTGGCACAAGCAGGATCGGTAATGGTGGGTAAAACCAACCTTGATGAATTTGCCATGGGCAGTTCGACCGAAAATTCAGCCTTTCAGCTTACGGCAAACCCTTGGGACTTAGCTTGCGTACCTGGTGGCTCATCAGGCGGCTCGGCGGCGGCTGTAGCCAGTGGTGAATGCGTCATCGCCACAGGTTCGGATACGGGAGGGTCAATTCGCCAACCTGCCTCCTTTTGCGGTGCAGTAGGCTTAAAACCTACCTATGGGCTTGTTTCTCGCTTTGGGCTGGTTGCCTTTGCTTCTTCGCTAGACCAGATTGGGCCTTTTGCCAACTCGGTTGAGGATGCTGCCACCCTGTTGGGGGTAATGGCAGCCTACGACGCCAAGGACTCAACGAGCCTAAATGTGCCAATTCCAGACTATGCTGCCTTGCTGACCCCCGATTTGCCCCAATCGCTCAAGGGTAAAAAAATTGGCGTGATTACAGAAACCTTTGGTACGGGTTTAGATGCTGAGGTTGAAACTGCTGTTCGCAATGCGATCGCGCATATGGAGTCTATGGGGGCAGAAATTCACCAAATTTCCTGTCCGCGTTTCCGTTATGGGTTACCCACCTACTACATCATTGCGCCCTCAGAAGCCTCGGCAAACTTGGCGCGCTATGACGGTGTGAAATATGGCATGAGAGATGCAGATGCCGAAAATCTGCTCAGTATGTATGCCAACACCCGTGAGGCAGGATTTGGGGCAGAGGTAAAGCGCCGCATCATGATCGGCACCTACGTGTTGTCTGCTGGCTATTACGATGCCTATTACCTCAAAGCCCAAAAGGTCAGAACCCTGATTAAACAAGACTTTGAACGGGCTTTTGCCACTGTAGATGTCTTGGTTTGCCCCACCGCACCCACAACCGCCTTTGAAGCAGGTAGCAAAAAAGAAGATCCCTTGAGCATGTATCTATCCGATTTAATGACAATCCCAGTCAACTTGGCAGGCTTGCCTGGTTTGAGCATTCCCTGCGGCTTTGATGCAAAAGGCTTACCGATTGGGCTTCAGATGATTAGCAATGTGCTACGGGAAGATGTGTTGCTACAGGTTGCCTATGGCTACGAACAATCGACAGAGTGGCATAAACGCCAACCCTCAGTAATTGCGAACCCATAGACAACATTATTTTTTGAGAGAATAAAGCATTTAGGGATCGATCTGCGATCCTTGAATGCTTTTCCGTTTTTATCTATTAGGCTGGGTTTCCGAGGCTGGCGATCGCTACTCCCAAAATTTTGTATTTAAAAGTTCGTTCATATCGCGACTGAACTGCCATGTGTCAGGAAAATCAAAACCTTTACTTTGATATTCATCGCGCATATTTTCTAGTGCAGCACCCCATACCAGATCAAACAACTCATTCCAAAATCTTTTTAAGCTAGGAGAATCTGCAATTTCAAACTTAATTTCCGTTCGCTGATCTCTGATTGTCCGTTCCCAGCCGTTGAATTCTTGAGGCATATCCACATATATCCGCTTGAGTAAATGTTCAAGCAATGTTTTGAGACGACTTCTTAGTTCCCTTTTTTGCGATCGCCCCAAGTCCTCAATCTCCTCAATTAAATTTTCAATATCTAGTTGGTCAAAATTTCTAGTGCGGAGCTTATTGACTGTGTCCTCAGCCCATAGCAAATAATCGCGATCGTAGAGTGAAACTAGAGGCGAAATCGCTTGTGTCATTTGTTTTAACTCCTTTAGCATCTGTGGAATCCTGTAATACCACTTTTTATTCCTGAAAATTTAACGATTGGCGAGGTTTTGAGGATGCAAACATCTGTTAAATCAATAGTTATGCAGAGGGATGATTTTCTATTTCTTCTTCTAGCTCGTCCTCAAACTCCTCTTCCTCAAACTCTTCTTCGGATTCTGGCTTTGTCCGAGTTAGTAAATTACAAAAAACAAGTAGAAAAAACACAGCAATCACTGAAAAGATCTGGGAGCCATCACCTTCATGCCAATATTTAAACGCTTCCTGATTTGCCACAACCAGGGTAAGTACCCCTACCCGTAACGAATTCACGACAAAAGCGATCGCAACAGCGACGGGGGGAATGATAAATAAATCGCGGCGAGAAACCTTGAAGATCAACAGAAACATCAGGGTGATGCGAAGCAATAGAAAAATTGGAGGTAGACCCGCACAACCTCTTGCAACCATTACAACCCCATCAGGACCAGAAATATAGATTCCTTCCTGTGCTACTTTAAAGCCGAGATACCACAAAAATGAATGGGCAAACTGGGCAGTAAGTAAGTTAACGGGAATGATTTTTTCGATCGCTGCCGATGCAAATGCTATAGGAATACCAAGGGTAGCAGCCATCAGGATAGGTTTCCAATACTGTTTTACCCCTTTAAAGCCAGAAGCAATCAGACTCAAGCCCAAAACCGATAGAACTGGGATCAGGATAAATAAAACATCTTCGTAGCGTTTGGCGATCGCGCTTTTGATCAGCGTCCAAGCAATTAAAGCGAACCCTAGAATTGTGGCGGGAGGATGACTGTCAAGCTGAAGCGTGCCTTTTTGGCGATAGAGTAACAGCAGAACAACGCCCCAAGACAACATTTGAATCGTAAGTTCGTCAAGATCTTGACTCAGTCGCCATACGAGGGTGATGTTGATCGCGATTAGGCTGACTAGGGTGCTAAAAAGCCAAAATTCAATTTGTTTTGACGCAGATAGGAATAATGGCTTGTAGCTATCTAGTAAATTGTTCATGATGGGGCGCTCACGATCGCATGGCTAAGGACATTTTCAAGGGGCTAGGCTTGAAAATTAAACATCCTCAAGTCTAACTCGAACCGAATCGCCATGCGAGGGTAGCCCTTCCGCTTCTGTAAGCAGGGCGATTGCCCCTGCAACTTCTTTTAAGGCTTCTGGCGTGTATTGAATCAAGCTAGAGTGCTTCATAAATGTCTCTACACCTAGGGCAGAAGCATAACGAGCCGCCCCAGAAGTGGGCAAGGTATGATTAGGTCCTGCTAAATAGTCACCCACAGCTTCGGGTGTGGCGTGACCGAGAAAGATCGCCCCAGCATGACGGATCGAGTCGAGTAAGTCCCAAGGCTCATTCACTTCTAGTTCTAGATGCTCTGGGGCAAATAGGTTAGAAAGATCGGCTGCGATTTTAAGATTTTCTACCACAACCACCAAACCATAATGGGCGATCGCTTTTTCGGTAAGCAGTCGTCGAGGGTGTTGTTCTAAGAGTCGTTCGACTTCTTCGGTGACGCGGGTTGCTAAGCGGGCATCGGTGGTGATTAAAATTGCCGCTGCCATTTGGTCGTGCTCCGCTTGAGCAAGCATATCAGTAGCCACATAAACAGGGTTAGCAGTCTTGTCCGCAATAATCAATACCTCAGAAGGACCCGCTAGAGAATCAATTCCTACCCGCCCGTAGACTTGCTTTTTAGCGAGGGTGACATAGACATTTCCAGGTCCTGTAATCACGTCAACTTTGGGAATGGTTTCCGTGCCATAGGCAAGTGCCGCGATCGCTTGCGCCCCACCAACTCGATAGATTTCCTCGACACCTGCGACTTGAGCAGCAACGAGAATTGCTGGATTAATTGTTTTACTTCCGCCTGGGGGGGTTACCATCACAATCCGTTTTACGCCTGCCACCATCGCTGGTACGGCATTCATCAACACGGTGCTGGGATAGGATGCCTTACCGCCTGGGATATAAATTCCTGCAATATCCACAGGGGTGTAGCGTTTTCCCAAAACTACGTCTTTGTCAGCAAACTGTACCCAGCTTTTGGGTACGCGTTGTCTGTGAAAAGCCTCAATGCGAGCATGGGCAGTTTCGATCGCCTTGAGTAATTCACTGTTGACCTGCTGATAGGCAGCATCAAGCTCAGCCCCACTCACCCTCAGCTCTGCTTGGGTAATGTCTTGGCGATCGAACTCAGCTGTATAGTGTAGCAAGGCAGCATCCCCTTTCCGCCTTACGGCTTGGATCACCTCGCTAACAGTGGCTTCTTTATGGATCATTTGATCGTCGTGAATGCGATCGCAGATTCGCCTTAGCTCGGCTTCAGCCTCAGTTTTCTGAGTAATAATTCGCAGCATAGGATTATGACTGAAGAAGCGATAGTAATCCTAGCTTAACCTGATTTTCTCTGTTGAGGGGAAACGGGTACATAGATTTCAGGGCAAGACATGACAAAAAGCTCAAATTAGGAGCGAGGCGAAAGCACTAGATACTAGGGAATAGGCACGGGATACTAGGGGGTAGGCACACACTATCCACTACCTCTACCCAATTTTCGTAGGGGCAGTGCCCCTGTGCCTGCCCTTACCCCTTGTACGCCCAATATTTTGTCCTAAAATCCTTAACCCGAATTCAGGTTGTCTATGACAATTGAGCGAAACAATCGAGCGAATTCGATCGCGCAGAGCCATAGAATCAATCAACTGAATCAATTAACGCCCCAAAGATTCTGATTGAGGTGTAGGACTGGTGGGTTGAACGGCAAAGGCATCGGCAAGATTGGTATATAGGCGATCGGCAACAAAGTCATTTGCCGCATCAGTGAGATGGATGGGGTCTTGAAATGCCTGTTTTTTAAAGTTGCTAAAAGCCTGATAAAAACTCAGGAGTTTGGCATTCGGCAGGTTGTAGCTCAGAATCTTTGACTCTAACTCTGCGTAGGCTTTTTCAGCACGCTTGGTATAGTCGCCACCAAGGCGTTTGAGCAACTCAGTTTCTTCAGGGGTGAGTGCATCTTGCTTGCCTGTAATTTCAGGTTGAATTGCCACGATTGTAGGAATCCCCGCCGTTAATTTCGCTATTTGCTGAATGTTATAGCGATATCGCTCTATACGCGATCGCACTTCCTTGGGATCGTTACCAATCCGATCGGCGCTAAAAATTTGATACCCACCCTCAACAGGGGGCGCTTGCGGCGGCAGTACCCAACGATGCAACGCTTGCATCAAGTAAAACGAATCTAGCCAAGCATTAAAGTTCTGGGAAACCTGCTGGCGATACTGTGCCATTGGGTCTTGTAGTAGCTGTTCGAGATTCACCAGTTCGTGGGCACTTTCTTGACTAGGCGATCGCAAATCTTCATAGCCATCTAAAACAATCAAGGCATCAGGGCGAAATTGCATGACCCGATGGGCGATCAGGGCTAACTCGTTACTGGAGTTATAGCCGGGAACCGCCGCTGCAATCACGCGATAGGAGCCATCTCGGATCCGAGGAGGGAGCGCACGGCTGGCTTCAATTTGATCGGCAAAATAGGGCAATTCCTTAGGCTTAAATTGATTGGGTTGCTGATTTTGCAGCCTGACGCGATCGTTCAGTAATTTTTCTAACTTAAAAGCTAAGGCTTGCTGATTACTAGCAGCCATGTAGCTAAATGCTGTGGAGTTACCTACCAAAAATACACGAATTTCGCCAACGGGTTTTTCAGTTGCAACCGAAGAGTCTTGCCGAAATCCTTGGTCGTTAATTTGCCAATAATCGCTGCTTTGACTGGGAACCAACTCATAGCCCATCAAAGGGCTACGACGGACTTGTAACTTTCCTGAAATCGGCAATCCAGGGTAAACCCGTCCATTCGCATCTTGAAGTTTTAGGGTATAGGCTTGCGCAATCGACACCCCTTTTGCCACCTGCCCCGCAGGACCAGTTGCTAAGACAACACCGCGTGCGATCAACTCAGCAATCAGCAACAAGAGAGGTAAGCCAATTAGCAAAATCAAAAGAATGCTACGCAGTCCCAACTTACGCCTTGGGCTTGAAGAATAGGAAGAGTATTTATTTTTACGCATAGGGTTATGCCTGCCAAACATGAGTTACCAGTTTTACATGCAACCGTAGCTAAATCATACTGAATTTTTATAAATTGCTAGATTTACGCTTGGCAAGTTCTAAATATACAAGTAAAGCGTTAATATCCGCAGGATCGACGCCACCAATGCAGCAATTCTCATTATGAAAGTAAGCTAGTCAAACTGTTGATATAGGGCTATTGTTAATGACATCAGGATGATCGCAATTCAGCACTTTGAAGCAACTAGGCTCTTTTGACACAATTGTAGGATTTTTTCGACAACTACTCGAATCATTGCCAGACAAGCGTACGGGCAAGAATAGTCGCTATGGCATGGATGATGCAGCCCTAAGTGCTTTCAGTGTATTTTTCACTCAAAGTCCATCATTCTTGGCTTACCAGCGCACGATGGAGCAGACAAAAGGGCGGAGCAATGCCCAAAGTCTATTTGGAGTTCATAAAATACCAACCGATAACCACATCCGAGACTTATTAGATCCTGTGAAACCAAAGGAAATGTTTCCAGTATTTGAGACAATCTTTGAGACGATAGGGCAAAAGGGTAAACTGCAAGGATTTCGAGTATTTGCTAACAACCTTTTAATGGCGCTAGATGGGACAGAGTACTTTAGTTCAAAACAAATTCACTGTCCCCAATGTTCGACCAGAAAAAAGAAATCAGGAGAAATCCATTACTTTCATAGCGTAGTCACGCCAGTTATTGTCAGTCCACATCAGTCTCAAGTTATTCCCCTAGTACTAGAATTCATCGTGCCCCAGGATGGAAATGACAAGCAAGACTGCGAGAATACAGCGGCGAAAAGGTGGTTGTTACAACATGGAAATAAGTACAAGTTATTGAGATCCCACTTGGCTACACGCAAAACCTTTTTTAACGATTTACGAGCCTTGACTCGGTATCTTATTTTTGATAGCTGGGATCATCTACTGACTTTTATGATTCAAGGCTTAGAGCTACTAGATCTCCCGCCTAACAGTAGTTAAATTTCCATAATGAGAATTGCTGACTCGAAACGGGAATTTAACCTCAAGTTTTAAATGCCATGCCAGAAGATACCGATCCATTAGATACTGCGCCACTTTCAGAAGGACAAGATCGAGAACTGCCCCCCATGCCAGAACAGCCAGTCACAGATTCGCAGGCTGTCATTTTCAATCAATCCGAATTAAAGCCATCGAATTCCATCGGTAGTTTTTTAGATAACATCTATGGTGCTTTATTCACGCCTGCAAAAACCTTTGAAGCCCTGCGATCGCATCCTTCCATGGCACAGGCGATCTCGGCGCTCGTTTTGGTGAATGCTTTAGAAGGGCTGCGGATCGGTCGCTCACCTGCGTATTTACCCTTGATCGTGATTCCTGGATTGGTGGGCTGGTTTATTTTTACCTCACTGCTCAAATCCCTAGCAGAGGTGTTTCAGCACAAAATCGGGTTACAAGAATTACTCACCCTCACCGCGTTTGGCAGTATGCCTTGGATCTTTATGGGGCCAGCTCTGAGCTTAGCCTCTCCCACCCGGATATATGCGGCGATCGCTGTGATGATCTGGTTTGTGGTTTGGCAGGTTTGGGCAGCTTCCGTGGCAATTGGCACGACCAGTTGGCGACTGTTGTCTGTGATTCCACTCGCGATCGCAGGGGGTATCGTCAGTTTAGTGTGGCTGGGCAATCTGTTTAAGCTCATGTTTAGCGTGTTCTAGTTAGTGCTCCTAAAATCTCTCCCTTTGCCCGTCGCCCTATTGAAGAGGGGAATAAGCCATAAATTCTTGAGAAATCCATAGGAACCCCATGAAACTCGTTCACCTCGCCGATCTGCATCTGGGCTTTCGTGCCTACAATCGCCTGACAACGCAAGGTGTAAATCGTCGCGAAGCCGATGTATTTAGAGCTTTTCAGGAAGCTTTACAAAAGACAGCGGAGCTAAAGCCTGATGTAGTGCTAGTTGCTGGGGATGTTTTTCATGTGCCCCGTCCTGGCAACTTGGCAGTCGTACAGACCCAGAAAGAACTGATTAAATTTCAAGAAGCCTGTGCTGCAGAAATTGTGGTCATTGCTGGCAATCACGAATCTGTAAAATCTTCAGACAATCGCTGCATTCTGGAGCTGATGAGTTTAATTCCGCGCATCCAAGTGATTACCAATCAGCCCGAAGCCGTGGAAGTTTGCGATGGTCAAGTCAAGGTCTTCTGTTTGCCCCACAATGCTCTCGGACAGGTCGAGCAAATCCAAATTCGCCCCGATCTTGACTATGCTTACAACTTGTTGATGCTGCACGGTACGGTAGACAGCGATCGCATCAATGACTATGGCGGCTACGAAATTCCTACGGACTTGCTGACATTGCCTTGGGACTATGTGGCTTGCGGTCATTATCACAGCTACACGCCTTTAGGTCGTAATGCCTACTATGCGGGCGCGATCGAGCGTACCAGTAATGATATTTGGAAAGAGGCAAAGGAAGATAAGGGCTTTGTCTCCTTTGATTTAGAATCCCATACAGCCCAGTTTCACAGGCTAACCTCTCCTCGCAAAACTGTAGATTTACCGATTATTGATGCCACAGGCAAAGATGCCTCCATCCTCGACCAAGTCATTGCCGACCAAGCCAACCAAGTTGGCATCGAAGACAAACTGGTGCGACAAAAAGTCATTAACCTGCCCAAATCCCTGCAACGACAATTGGACTATAAGCAGCTCCGCACTTTTCAGATGATAGCAGTGCATTATTTATTTGAGCCGCGATCGCCCGAGATTTCGACAAATGCAAGTAATGGAGAGGGAGCCACCCGCCAAGGTAGTCTGGCAGAAAAAGCCCAAGAATTTTTGCAAAATCGCGAGTTATCCGCTGGTATCGATCGCGATCGCTTGGTGACAAGAGGCTTAGCCTATCTCAATCCATCCCAAGAATAATTCCAGAAATTTGTTGACGGTAACATGAGGTTGGGTTAAGGATTTCGGAACAAAGCAAGCCAACTTGCTGGAACCGAGGGGTTTGATCCGAATTCACGTTCAAATAAGGAGCGATCGCAAATCTCTTCCCATGCGATCGGGGGTAAATCAAAACCACCCAGTACCGTAGGTCAGCAATTATTCCCCATAGATCTCCTGCAAATACTCCTGCACTCCTGCCTCTAAATCTAAAAATGCATCATCTAGCGATTCATACTCATCTTCGCCTTCCCAAACCATTCCACCCATATCGATCGCCCGAACAAATGAAGTTAATGGGCTATCTGGATCGCGTCCAATTTCAATCCAGCCAGAATGTTCGTAAACCCATCTGGCAATATTGGGGTACTTGTCTTCAAAAGATTTTCTGGGCATATTTTTGAGTACTCAATAGATATTGCATGGAGTAGGTTCAAGTTTTAGAACTTAAGACATCAGCGATCGCTTTCGGCTTTTACCAGAGAACTCTCTACTTTGCCAGTCAGCCAATAGGTTGTCATTTTCCCTTTTCCCTTAATCGAGATCTCTCCACGTTCTTCAAGCATATATTTGCCCTTGAGCTTCATATACGTTGCCTGCGTAACTTGAATCTTCCCAACATCTCCATGGGATTCCATTCGACTTGCCACATTGACTGCATCGCCCCATAAATCGTAAATAAACTTCTTTGTGCCAATCACCCCCGCCACCACCGATCCAGAGTTAATGCCGATTCTAATATCAAGCGCTGTTCCATCTTTGCTTTGAAACTTAGAGGTTTCTCTCAGCATATCCAAAGCCATGTCTGCGATCGCCTCAGCATGATCGGCGCGAGGATTGGGAAGTCCACCTACAACCATATAGGCATCGCCTATGGTCTTAATCTTTTCTAGACCATGCTGTTCCGACAAGCGATCGAACACTGAGAAAATCTGATTGAGCATTTCCACCAATTCCAACGGCAAAATATGGGAAGACATTTGCGTAAAATTGACAATATCGGCAAATAACACCGTGACATCCGCAAAGCTATCGGCGATCGCCTTTGGTTCTTGCTTCAGACGCATTGCGATCGCTTCGGGCAAAATATTGAGCAATAAGCGCTCGGACTGGGCTTGCTCGGCACGTAGAGAAGCCTCAGCCCTTTTTAATCCTCGATTGAGGCTTCTCAAACTCAGGATAATATAGGTTGAAATACTGATGGTGAGAATGAGAGAAAATAGAAACAGTAATAAGCGATAAAAATTTGATAGATCTAAGGCATTCTTATAACTTTGCTCGAATAACCCATAAGCTTCTTCTGCCATTTGTGGAACGGGTAATGAAGTGATCTGAAGCGTTAAGGTGTCAACAATTGGTTTGTATTTAACAATAATTTGAGCGTGGGTAGTTAAGAACTTAATGTCCTCAAAACTCTTGGGTGCATATTGATCTTGACGAGCCAAAAGTAGCCCAATTAAAGCATCGATTTGAGGAACGAGATCTTGATTGGTACCAAGATTAAACAGCAAGACTTGCTTGAGTAAATTGTTGATCAGGTTAACAAATAAATCGCCTTGCGTTTCAGACCCTAGATTTGTCCCTAGCTGGGTTGTAATCACTGGCAGATAGGCAAGGGAATTTTTGAGGATTGCATTTTTTGATTTAAACTGCTCTATCAGCGTTTCCTTTTGTTGTTGAACTTCTGCTAATCTTGCCATAATTGCCGCGATCTTTTGTTTTTCGCTTGGCGGAACAAAACCAGGAAGATTTTCTAGAGAACTTCGCAATTTTTTGATCTGATTAAACTCTGTAATAATTGGATCGTAATAGGTGAGAAGTCCATAACGAATCTTAAAAACATTTTCATTGAGGCTCGTATCTAAAGCACTTATTTGTCGAAAGTTCAATGCAAAAAGATCGTGCTTTCTCTCATCAATCGCTTGTGCCTTTGTTACCAAAAATATAAAAATCGATACAACTACCAGTGCGATCGCCATGTTTCTCAAAAAAATTGATTTCATAGTGGTTTGCCCTGATATTCACCCGTAAGCGTATTGAGAAATTGCACGATCGAATCGCTATCTTTTTTAGGCAGCACACGCCCCAACTGATAATCTGCCATAATGTCGATCGCTTCCGCTAGAGTCTTTGCCCAACCGTTGTGCAGGTATGGCTCCGTTAAGGCGATATTCCGCAAACTAGGTACTTTAAACACATAGCGATCGGCTTCTGAGCCAGTAACATTAGACCTTCCCAAATCGGGTTTGCTAGGATTTCCATGAACTTTAAAGTAGTTCTCGGTAACGCCAAACTTCTGAAACAGATTGCCGCCAACATTTACGCCTTGATGGCAACTCGCACAACCATAGTCTTTAAAGAGTTTATAACCTGCTTTCTCCTCATCGGAAATGGCATCCTGTTGACCGCGTAAATACCGATCGAAGCGAGAATTGGGTGTATAGAGAGATCTTGTGAAGGTAGCGATCGCGTCTTTGATGTTCTCACTAGTAATTCCATTATCGTAAACTTGCCGAAACGCTTGCTCGTAGTTTGTTTCTTGCTTGAGATGCTGAACGATCGCCGTCCAAGAATTTGACATCATGGTTGGGTCGTTGATGACTAGCTCAACAACTTCTTCTAACGTCGCAGCTTTACCATCCCATCCCTGTTTGAAATTAAAACCGCTGTTAAAAACAGTAGATGTATTTCTCTCCGTCATGACATTATTCATGCCTATCGACTTCATTTTGCGATCGACGCCGCCCATACTGAGCTTATGACAGGTAGCACAAGCGACCTTACCATCGCCCGATAAACTCGTGTCATGAAAAAGTCGCTTCCCTAACTCCACCTTTTGTGGATTTAGTACGATTTCTAAAGGAATCGGTTGAATTGGTTCTGGGACTTGTGTGACTTTCAGGGTTAAATCTTGCAGGGATGAATCAACGTTTGGTGATCTTAAAGCCTCGGTATTCTGACAACTTTGCAAGCATAAAAACATCAGACCGCAAATTGCGATCGCCAAGATCGACCATTGTTTGAACGCTCGCGGTTTTGTCTGAAGTTTTTTCATGTAATAGGGGTATGTGTCTCTAAAGAATTTGCAAATTCTGACATGCCAGCCAATAGAGCCACAAGAATATTGAACTTGTCTGTTTTTTGCAACAAGAAATAATCATCTCTTGTGGAGCTTCTAATTTGATATGGAGGGAATGTAAATATTCTTTATGTTGTTGGAGGAAATGGATAAAGGGAAGCTATAGAACCTCAGCTTGCTCATCATGAATCCTAACCTATATGCTAAACCTAAATGAGTTTTTATGAATTTGTAGTGCAGGCAAGATGCCTGCACGCTCCTACTACGCTTAAAGGAGAGCAGCTAATGGCTAGCTTGTTGTGCAAACCTCGATTTGCCTCGTCAAGAATTAAGTAATTCAAAGTTTCATATTAAATCTAAATTTAACGAATAGCGCTGTAGTACGCTTAAGCATTGGAAATACTCTATGCAATTATCATAAAATCTATCGAGGAGTCTTGAAATTATGAATACTAGTGGAAACGAACAGTTAGATGCAGTTTTGCAAAAAGACTATACCGTCGATGTTGAGAAATATTTTCGGAAGGGTTGGGAGGTAATGCAACCAAATATTATCCAGATGGTTGGATTTTTCTTAATCATTGCGATCGTGTCTTCTATTCCTGGTGTAGGGGTTGTAGCTGCTGGACCTTTAGTTGCTGGGTTTACTTTTGTGGTTTTGGCGATCTTGAGAGGAAAGTCCTTCGTTTTTAATGATTTTTTTAAAGGGTTTACCAATAAATACTTCCTACAGTTATTTCTGGTGTATTTAGTCAGTAGTCTCTTAATTGCCATAGGAATGCTTTTTCTATTGATTCCTGGTATCTATCTAGCTGTGTCCTATATATTTGCGATTCAGTTTGCCGTCGATTGGGATTTAGAATTTTGGCCCGCTTTGGAAACAAGTCGGACATTTGTCGCAAAACAATTAGTCCAAGTATTTATTCTAAGTTTAGCGCTAGTAGCCTTAAATTTTGTGGGCGCTCTGTGCTTGGGAATTGGCATGTTAGTGACTGTACCCTTAAGCTTTTGCATCATTGTCTCAGCCTATGACGATCTAGCTGGTAATAGAGCTAACGACTCGACTAGATCTGCCTAATTGCGATTCTTTGCTTGCTTAGGCAAGAAATTTTCACGAGTAGCCTTCTCAAATTTCACAGTTCGTAAGGATCGACGTGGCTAAATTTGATGGAAGTTCCCTTTTGTTTCCTAAAATCTACTGAAACTAGGAACTTGATAATTGACGATTTAGCCACCGTTCTGAGAACGGAACAATCGTGCCATAATCAAGGTCAAGATGCCTTGAATTTCATGAGACCCTATGTCAAAGTTTCGTTCCTACGCTAGTTTTTTTACCCATTCGTTAACAATATCGGGAGCTGTTTGTGCTGCCTTATCGATCGGTTTTCTGGTTGCACCAACTTTTTACTCCCCGATCGCCGATCGCGCTGAAGCTCAAGGTAAGCCCACTGCTACGGACTTTATCAAACAGGGACGACAACTGTGGCAAAGCAAAAATATTACTGGGGCGATCGAAGCCTACCGCCGCGCTGCCGAGCTAGAGCCTAAAAATGCACGCATTCAAATGAGTATTGGCTATTTGCTCACCCAGAAAAAAGACTATTCTGGGGCGATTGCTGCTTTGGAAACTGCCACTCGCCTCGACCCCAAAAGCTCAAGTGCCTATACGGGGTTAGGGTTTGTTTATACGAGATTGCAACAATATCCACAGGCGATCGCTGCCTACCGTCGTGCAGTTGAGTTAGATCCCAAGAATATTGACGCGCAGCAGAGCATTGCCTACATTCTCACCGAACGCAAAGATTTTGATGGGGCGGCGCGGGTGTATCGTCAAATTATCGCTACATCCCCCAAAGAGATTAAGGCATACCTAAATTTGGG
Organism: Tumidithrix helvetica PCC 7403; assembly: GCF_965232925.1. Lineage (NCBI taxonomy): Bacteria > Bacillati > Cyanobacteriota > Cyanophyceae > Pseudanabaenales > Pseudanabaenaceae > Tumidithrix > Tumidithrix helvetica. The sequence goes on along the minus strand of NZ_CBDDRA010000018.1, from coordinate 60,702 downwards.
CTATATTCTCCAGCAAAAGGGTGACTTTAGGGGCGCGATCGATATCTATAATCAAGCCGATCGAGTTGCCCCGCTAAATGCGGATGTTTGGTTCGCCCTTGGTAGTCTATCAGCCAGGCAAAATCGCTATGACGAAGCGATCGCCAAATATCAACGGGCGCTACAAATCAACCCACGCCATGCCGAGTCCAATTTGGCAATGGGGTTAGTGTTTCAAAAGCAAGGTCGATATAATGAAGCGATCGCTGCCATGCGAAAAGCTGCGGCAGCAAAACCCAATTCGGTAGACATTCAGATGGCGATCGCCGATATTTATCTCCAGCAAAATTCGATATCGAGCGCGATCGTGGCGTACCGACGGATTTTAGAGAACGATCCTGACAGTGCCATTGCTTATTTGGCTTTGGGGCAGGCTTTAGCCAAACAGGAACGGACTGAAGAAGCCAGAAAAGCCTTAGAACGGGCTGAAACGATTTTTAATCGTCAAGGTGACTCTGAGTCCTTGGCAAAGGTACGCACAGCGTTAGAAGGGTTAAAGAAATGAACGCCAGTCAACCTTCTGAGCCAAGTTCTCTAGAAACCTCCGATCGACCTCTGCTTGCAGTCAAAGAGATCGTCGCGGGGTATGTCGATGGGGTAGATATTCTCCAAGGCGTCAATCTGATTGTGAAGCAAGGCGAACTGATTGCCGTGATCGGGGCGAATGGGGCAGGAAAGTCTACCCTTGCGAAAATGATTTTTGGCTTGGTTCCCGTGCGATCTGGCGAAGTCACGTTTGCGGGTCAGGCGATCGCAGGTTTAAAGCCCGAACAAATTGTGCGTCTGGGTGTGAGCTATGTACCGCAGATTGCTAATGTCTTCCCGTCGCTCAGCGTGTCCGAAAATCTAGACATGGGAGCCTATCTCTCAACGAGCGATCTCAAGCAACTCAAGCAAAAGATCTACGACACATTCCCCACCCTAGCAAAACGCCACAATCAAAGGGCGGGAACCCTCTCTGGTGGCGAACGGCAGATGTTAGCCATGGGGCGTGCCCTGATGCTAGAGCCAAGACTGCTCATTTTAGACGAACCCTCGGCGGCACTGTCGCCGCTTTTGGTGCAAGATATTTTCGATCTGATCCAACGGATTAACTCGTCAGGAACGTCCATTATTCTAGTAGAGCAAAATGCGCGTAAGGCTTTGGCGATCGCCGATCGCGGTTATGTGCTCGATACAGGACGCGATCGGTTTGAGGGCAAAGGTAGCGACCTCTTGAACGATCCTAAGGTTGCCGAATTATATTTAGGCGTGGGAAATATTGCGAAAACCGCCAAAATAGATCGAGCTAGTTGATTGAAAAAAGGATTCTCAATCGCCATGACACAACCCAAAATCTTAGTCACAGGTGGAGCAGGCTATATCGGTTCCCATGCTGTGCTTGCTTTACAGCAAGCAGGTTATGAGGTACTAATTCTTGATAATTTAGTCTACGGACATCGCGACTTGGTCGAAACAGCACTCCATGCCGAGATGATCGTGGGGGATACCAACGATCGCGCCCTTTTGGATCGTTTGTTTGCCGATCGTGCGATCGCAGCCGTGATGCACTTTGCGGCTTTTGCCTATGTCGGTGAATCTGTAACCGAGCCTGACAAATACTATCGCAATAATGTGGTAGGAACCCTGACCCTCTTAGAGGCAATGGTTGCCGCCAAAATCCCCTATTTTGTGTTCTCTTCCACCTGCGCTACCTATGGCGTGCCTTTACAGGTTCCTATTCCCGAGGATCATCCCCAAAATCCGATCAATCCCTATGGCATGACCAAATTGATGGTGGAGCAGATTCTCAAGGATTTCGACCGCGCCTATGGCTTAAAGTCAGTCATCTTTCGTTACTTCAATGCCGCAGGAGCCGATCCCCAAGGCAGGTTGGGTGAAGATCATCAACCTGAGACCCATATCATTCCCCTCGTTCTATGGGCAGCTTTAGGTAAAAGAGCCTCGATTTCCGTATTTGGTTCAGACTATCCAACCCCTGATGGTACTTGCATTCGAGACTATATTCATGTTGCCGATTTAGCAGAGGCACATGTCTTGGGGCTGAGACATTTATTCCACAATGGAACCAGCGAAACCTTTAACCTCGGCAATGGCAATGGCTTTTCGGTTAAGGAAGTGATTGAGGTGGCACAACAGGTAACGGGTAGAGAGATTAAGGCGATTCTATGCGATCGCCGCGAGGGCGATCCACCTGCTTTAGTGGGCAGTGGTGAGAAAGCCAGAAACATGTTAGGTTGGAATCCTCAGTATGCCGATCTAGAGCAGATCCTCAAACATGCTTGGCAATGGCATCAGCGCCGACATGGCTAGTTTTGTAGTATTTTGGAATCTCACGCTGTTGTCAATTGGAATTGGCGTAAAAAGATAGAAGGGAATTGTCTTAATGAGAAGTATTTGGCGTTTTTTTCGACACTCGCTTCAACGTCCCTTGGGCGATCGCAATCCAGTCTTGACTGCATTTGTGCTGGGGATTTGTATCTTCCCTTTTCTAGGGCTTGGCACGACTTCCTTCGCAGCCGTGCAACAAAATTCCCTTGCAGAGATCTTGCAACAGGAGTTTTTGCACAATACGGTTCAGAACTACCTGATTGCCCTGGGAACATTGTTACTGGGTATTGTAGCAATTCGTCTATTTGAAGCGATCGCGCTCCCGCGATTAAAGCGTTGGGCAGTTGCCTTGGAAATAAAAACTGGTGAAGCTGTCATTACCTTTGTGGAGAAATCCGCCCTGCCAATTTTTTATGGAGGGTTAATCTATCTCAGTCTCAAGGGATTACTGCTCCATCCCACCATAAATCGTCTTTTGGATATCTTTGGTGTTTCCCTGTTTACCTTTCTCGCGATTCGGATTTCCAATATTCTACTTGAGAATGCTGTAAGGTACTATTGGCTCAAAAGAAGGGGCGAAAAGATTCAGGACGAGGGGTTTAGTCTTCTCTTTCCTTCTGTTCGCGTGGTGGTTTGGACAATTGGTGTCATCTTTTTCCTAGAGAATATTGGGCTAAATCTTTCGGCAGTCGTGGCAAGTTTGGGCATTGGGGGCGTTGCGATCGCGCTGGCTTCTAAAGGAGTTTTGCAAGATCTGTTTAGCTACTATTCCATTTTGCTCGATCGCCCTTTCGAGATTGGCGATTTGATTGTGGTGGGTGAATTTTCGGGCACGGTTGAGAGTGTGGGCATTAAAACTACGCGCATCAAAAGCGTCAGTGGCGAGCAACTCATCTTTTCTAATACAGACCTTACTTCTTCCCGCTTAAAAAACTTTAAGCGAATGGAACGGCGACGTGCGGCGTTTGTCGTCCGCGTTTCCTATAGTACTGAATTGGACAAGTTGCGCGAAATCCCCACAATCGTTAAAAATATTATCGAAGCGATCGAGCATACAAGCTTCGATCGCGCCCATTTCAGCAGTTACGGGGAGTTTAGTTTAAATTTTGACGTGGTTTATTATGTTTTGAGTAATGATTACAAACGATATATGGATATTCAAGAACAAATTAATCTTGCTATTCATATAGAATTTAATCAGCGAGACATTGAATTTGCCTATCAGCATGAGATACCTGCTGCTAAGCTAGAATAATCAGAAAACGTACAGTATTCGGCAATTTTTCATAATTAGTGTTTGTTTAACGGTGGGACCATCAGGATGCTTCAACAGAGACAAAAAAGACGTCACCAAACAATTTTGATTGTTGATGATACTCCTGCCAATCTGCGTCTGGTTTCCTCTGTGCTTACTAACCAAGGTTACATCGTGCGATGTTTGACCAGTGGGAAAATGGCTTTAGCTAGTGCCAAAGCCGATCCACCAGACTTAATTTTGCTCGATGTCAATATGCCTGACATGAGCGGCTACGACGTTTGCCGCCAACTCAAGTCCGAGCCAGCCACTGTCAACATTCCCGTAATTTTTATTAGTGCGCTTGACGAGGTGCTCGATCGCATACAGGGTTTTGTGGTGGGTGGGGCTGACTATATTTTGAAGCCTTTCCAAATTGCTGAGGTTTTGGCTAGGGTTGAAGCTCAGTTAAGTCTTTATCAAGCCCAAAAACAACTTCTAGCTAGAAATACACAATTACAAAATGAAGTAAGTACCCAAGCATCTGTAGCTGAAGAACTGCAAAGAAATAACCAAAAATTATTAGAGCTTGCTCGTCTAGATAGTTTAACGCAAGTATCAAACCGACGTTACTTTGATGCCTATCTCAGAATGCAGTGGCAAGAGTTAGGAGAGCAGCAACAGCCACTATCTTTAATCATGTGTGGGGTTGACTTTTTCAAAGAGCTGAATGAGAACTATGGCTATTATGAAGGGGATAATTACTTACAAAAAGTCGCGGCAGCAATTCAGTCTGTGGTAGATAATCCTCATGCCCTTGTTGCGCGTTATGGTGGCGCTGAGTTTGCTGTAATTCTTCCTAATGCTGATGCCGATAATGCTTTTTCTCTAGCTGAGCTGATGCGTATCCATGTCAACGATCTGCAACTTGTCCATGAAAGCTCTTCTGTAGGGAAGTACGTGACCATCAGTGTGGGCATCATGGGATTTGTCCCAGTACTAGGCGCAACACCAGCGATCATGATTACAGGTGCAAGCTATGCCCTTGAAGAAGCAAAATTTGCTGGGCATAACTGCGTCTATAAAGTTGGCTGAATAATGCAGGCTAGCCTGCATTATTCATGAGAATCGGCAAAAATCCTCTAAAGCTTTACTGAAAGATGAATCTAGCAATTTGCCCAAAATACAGTCTATTTTTTTGGTTACGACACCATCAGAATTTCAAGGATTAGGGAATAATTCGGGCTAGAGAAACCAACATAAGGAATAAAGAATTGTTCTGTGAAATGCATCCCGATCGCGGAGCATTTTCAGCGTTACCAAAGCAAATTACTTGATATATGCCACGGCATGAAGCCAAATAATTGTTTTGACCGCCCCTGTACCCCCTTCAATACAGATACAGTTGTCATCGATCCATAACACCTTGCCATTGATATCATCGCCTGTGAGCAGTTTAACTTCTACATCGCTCTTTTCTCTGATGATGCTTTGGATGCGGCGAATACTAGGTAAAGAAGTGTTAAATTCTGACATAGACGCGACAGGTGCTTGATGGGGGGTGCTCATAGTTTTTTGGGTTTCGTTGCTAGTTGTTAGGAGCCATTTGTTCAGTGCTAGAAGCTTGGGAAAGTTCTATTTATCCCTTGGCGATAACCGCTAGCCGCTAATTTAAACCTAATTCTAGCTTGAGAAGTTCAATTGACTCACTGGCAATATAATTTTCGCAAAAGATTGCCTCTACAGGACGAATGCGATCGTGTTTTGTGGCGGCGATCGCCTCCTTTAGCTCGGCTTTGCCTGAATGCCCCGTAATAATCAAATTTGCACTGCGGGCAATGGTTTGCAGGCGATAGGTATCTTGGGGTAAAGCCGAGACCACCAACAACTCATCCCCACGCAAACTATGAATCAAGCTCTCCGCCAGCCTTAAGATCCCAGTACTAATCGAAACCAAACCGACATAAGAACCCACGGGTAAGTTACGAATGAGGTTAATCTCACGGCTATAGGTGTAAATATCTACGGCAATTACGCGAACCTGATGATTCCCAACTGCTTGGCAAGTTGGCTCTAAAAAATAGCGATTGGTAACAATTGTGCCCGCTGTCGCATGTTCTAGGATTTTGTCCAGATCCTCCACTGCCACAGTCTGAATGGGCACAGCTAGAGCCATTTCCAACTCTCCTGCCATCACCTGTGCGACGCCAGGATCTTCACGTCCAGAAGCGACAAGGAGTTGAGCGTTACAACTCAGCCGCCAATCAATCTCAGCCAGTAAAAGATCCCTCACCTGTGATAGCGAGCATCCTAAACTCACAATCTTGTCAATACTTTGGCGCACGCTTTGTTTCAAGGCTGGGATTGGGATACCCGAGTCACCAGTAGGTTTCGTGGTTGGTAGGCTGACGTAAATTCCAGAGCCCCCTCTGGCTTCGACAAGTCCAGCGTGCTTAAGCTGCTGATAGACCTTGTTAATCGTATTGCGATGTAAGCCAGTCCAATTGGCAAGTTGACGCGTGCTGGGTAGTTGATGTCCAGGCGTATACTGACGCGTGGTGATCGCAAAACTAATCTGGTCAAATAGTTGTGTAGATGCGGGAATCTCGCTATCGGCTTTAATAAAAAACTGCACCATACGCTATTCAATCCCGTTCAGGAGGTTTCGATCGAGGCAACTACCGAGTACAAAAATGCTTCGCCCCTATACCTAGTGATTCCGATGCATTCTTCAGGATTAGCTGAGAAGCCCACACTGTAGACGCCTACAGGCTCAGTGATGGGAGTCGTCACCTATCCAGAAATATCATCCCACTAAAGAGTTGAAAGCAATTATCCCACAGGCTGGGTTTATGCCGCAGTAGGTCTATGTGATGCTCAATCTCTTTTAATGTTTCGGAATATGCCATTGCCATATCGGCAAAAGGGGTAAAATCACTGTGAACTGGAATTTCAGGGAATGATTGCTCCACCCATTGCATCAAAGCTACCCACCGTTCTTGGACGGTAGGGGCAAGATGATTTAGCGATTTTTTAACCTGTAACTGCATCCCCCGATCGAACTTGTAATGGTTGTCATGAAAACGCAGAATGCAGCCTCGTTCTGGAAGATGAAAATCGCAAAACCTCACCCGATCTAAAATCTGATCTTTCCATACGAGTTTGTGTTTGGCATCTACCGTGACCACTTGCCCAAACGTGGGAATGATGCCTTCGACTCTCGCTTTGACCTCATTTAAACGAAAGGCGATCGCCCCATCATTATGAATGGCATGAACTTGATGAATACTGGGCAGCTCAAAGTAGTCAATGTTATAAACGGCAATTTTGGCGATCGCGTCTAAACTCACCGATGTTGCAGGAATATCGATACTGTTGAGTTCCTCGGCATACACCTGCATTTCTGCCACGGTTCCTGTGCGGAGAATTTTGAGATTGCGGCTAGGCAGCTTAAATTTAGCTGAGTAAAGATCGAGCCGAAAAATGCGCGCAAACTTTTCCACAACCCGATCTCGCACTTCTGGAGCGATCGGCTTTACAGCCAGTAACCCTTGGGTTTCTCCCCCCGATATACCTAGGGCTTTGGCAATTCGGTCTTTGCGTTGTTTAATCTCAGCATCTTCGATCGCTTTCAACCCTTGACGAGCTTGGGTGAGTAACTTGGGCTGAGTTTGCGATCTTAAGAGTTTTCGATAAATTATTTCAGCCTTTTCAGGCTTACCTGTTGCGTCATAAAAGCGGGCAAGTAAGACCTGTAGCTGCAAATCGTCAGGGTAGTCTTTGAGTAATTGCTTTAAGGTGACAGAGGCAGCGGAGAACTGTTTTTGAGCAAATTGACTCTCGAATGCAGCTACTAGATCTTGCATAGTTGGTTTGAAAACACAGACATTTTTATGTCATGTTACTAGATTCCAAACTTAAGACGAGATCGAATCTCTAAAAACGCCAGCCAAGTCCAGTTTGGAGTGAGGTTGCAGTTGTACCTGAGGCATTGCGATAGGCATCAAAGGCAAATAAAACATTGCCAAAAATCACCAGATTACTATTGGGGACTGAGTAGTCAATCCCAGGCTGCAAAACAAAACTATTTTTGTTGCCTACAGGGGTCGTATCAGTTGTGTTGGCTAGTGAAATGCCTGCACCCAAATAAACATCAGCATCAAAGTTGAGCGGAACATCAAACGAGACAGTGGGCACAACAGCCGTACTGTTACCAATGAGTACTTGAGTACGCAGGGAAATTGGCACTTCTAAGAACTTGTATCTGCCAGCAAGTAATAAAGAGGTCTTAGAAGTCTCCCCAAAAGCTGTGTTGCCATTGCTTAAACCAAAACCAGCGCCAACCCCCAAATAACTGCCATAGGCAGGCTGCGCTTGGCTGGGTTGCGCTGCAAGCCCCATTACACAGCCTATGATTCCTAAACCACCGACCAGCTTAAATAGATTTTTGTTCACGGATATCACTTCCTTCTGTTTGTGTGAGTGAGCCACTGAACGCGCAGCGACTTGATAGGACGAGATGATACCAGACGCGGTGACTTTTGAGCTATGGATTTTCAAAGGATTTAAAAAAATTCATAAAAATATGCCTAAAGATAGAGCTATGCCAAGTTGCTAGGAAACCAGAATATCCTCCAAACCTGAACCCATGCGAATTGTAAGGATAGCTCTTTAGTATCGGGCTATTTAAGCTGGAAAGGTGTATACTTCCCGCCCAGTCCTTCAACAATTGTGCGGGTGTTGGCAATCAACATGCCTGCATAGGTTTCACCCTCACTGCCCTTTTCGCCTAAACCATCAGCATATAATTCTCGTTCTGAAACTTTGACATTTGCTTCTTTAGCAACAGCTTCGATCAGTTTGGGATTGATTGTGATTTCTGCAAATATGGTGGGAACGTTGGATTCCTTAATGACTTTCACTAGTTCTTTCACTCTAGTCGGGGTAGGTCGCTCATCCGTACTAATACCACTAAGCGCTCCTTCAAGCGGAAGGTTATAAGCTTTCGCGTAATAACCAAGGGCATCATGGGTAGTTATGAGTTTGCGCGAACTCACAGGAATTGTGGCAATTTGGGATCTAATCCAACCGTCAATCTGCGTTAGCTCATTCGTGATTTTGGTTGTATTTTTTGCATAGGTCTCAGATTTGTCTGGTCTGAGGACAGTCAAATTTTTGCTAATTGTCTTGGCAATTTCAATGCCATTTTGGGCGTTGTGCCAAACGTGAGGATCGGGAACGTTTTTGCCATCTTGCTCGAACTTTTGCGGGTTAGGGACGGCAATTTCATCAACAGCAATTTTGGGCGAGGCACTTGAGGTTGCTTGAATTAGTTTGATTAAACTTGGTTCAAAGTCATAGCCACCATATAGGACAAGCTGCGCTGACTCGATCGCTTTGCGATCCTCAGGTTTAGGCTGATAAACATGGGGATCGGAACCTGGGTCAATTAAGCATTTGAGGTCGATCGTATCGCCGGCAATTTGCTTGGTCAAACCACAGGTGACAGAGTTGGTGGCAACGACTAAGGGAAGTTTCTCAGATTTTTCTGTTGCTGATGGAATCTGTTTGGCAGTTGCTGTAGGGCTGCTTTCTTGTTGATTTGAAATAGTTTCTGTTCTGGAATTACAAGCAGCGAGGCTGGTAGCGATCGCCATTAGTCCAGCACTAAGAACAGATGAAAGGTTTATCTTGGCTGACATGAGTATACTTGGGTCGTAAAAATGATAATCATTATCATATCGTAAGATAGCAAAATTGATCGTGCAGCGATCGCACAGAGTTCAACGATTCTGTAATTCCGAAAATCGGTAAGACTTGTTAAGCGATCGAAAGAAAAAAGGAAGTTCTGCTGCCAAGCCTAGTCATACCATTTAGGTTTGCAGACCATTACGATTTAGCAAGTCCATAAATTTACGCTTGCGTCCATACTTACTAGTAAGTTGATCGCGATAATTACGCCATTCCTTTTCCTTTTTGAGCGCGAGATATCCATTCCGAACTTGCTCTAACCATGCGATCGCATCGGTATAGGCATCCGATTTGCCCTGATTGAGAATATCTTCGGCTAAAGCCTGTGCTTTTGAAATCACCCACTTTGGTTTAGCTGCAATTGCTGCCTGCATGACGCGCAATCTCGTGTGATTTCGACAGCTACTCGTGTCAGCGATTGCGATCGCCGCATCGAGCATTCCTTCTTCTAAAAAGATATCAACCTTTGCCTCAGTGGGTCCCCACGACCGATCTGTTTTCAAGTGCTTCAGCAAATCTTTCTGCATTGAACTCCATTGCTCTTTCGCCAAATCGCGAATTTTGTGATAATCCTTCAAGGAAGGGATCAGCTTAAAGGCGGTAATCTTGGCATTGAGACAGATCGTCACTTCACCCAATCGTTCGGCTAGATTAGCTGTCCAACTTGCCAGTTCGGCAGATCGATAGGGTTCAACCCTTTGCGCTTGGAAAAGCAATCCCTTGCTGGCAATATGCAGGGCTTGCTTTTCTGCACTATATTCCAATAACTTTTTTGCCACGATAAATGCTTCATCACCGTTTTGCACATTCTCGGCGGCAGCGATCGCTTCATCGAGCCTGCCTCTTTGGAGCAGCATATTCACATAATCTAAAGTATTGTGCGTGGCTTTGGCAAAATTGAGATACTCATCAAAACGCTCTTGCGCCTGCAAAATCCGCAAACGTATGTTCCCTAATCTATACACAAAATTCTCTGATGGAGATCTCTCTTCATTGGGGATATCGTCACTTTGCTCACCACGCAAAGCCGCTTGCACCTGCGGATCGTCCCATCCCTGTGCTAATGCCGCTAAGCTTAGATCCAGTCCCGTACCGAGCAAATCTTGCGTACCTTCAAGCTCATCTTTCCATTTTTGGCGCTCTTCCACCGAAAAATCTGTCCAGAGAATTGCCTCAGACATCGCCTCATCAGTATTCCAAACTAAGTCAGACAGATCGCCATAATATTCTTGAATTTCATCGACATATTCGCTTAATCCTTCAGCGATCGCATACAACATCACAAAAGCTCTAAAACTATCTCCTGCTTCGATAAATTGTTTTGCCTTTTCAACTTCTCCATCTAATACGCCACTCAAAGGATCTTCATCATAATCATAGCCATATTCTGTGCTACGCAATGCATCTCGTAGGATAGAACTCACTAGACGGCGAAATGGAGTCCGATCGATCTTTACCCTTTGAGTTCCCGCTTGATTAACTTTTGATTTAGATACTTTGGCAGTATTGCCTTTGCTAGCAGTTATGAGTTCCACTTCATAATCTATGCGATCGATCAGGTCGGGTACTTTGGCAGCGAGATTATGCAGTAATTTCCTTGTTTGTGCTAGATCCAGTCGCTCAAGTATTTGGTCTAGACCTGGGCGCTCTTCGATACGATCGGGTTGCTGCATTCCTACCAACAGGACAGCCACAATATGCTTACACCAACCGCCGAAGTCATAGGAACAAGAACAGGTCGCTGATTGCCCTCTTTGAGCATTAAACCGAATCGCTACACGATAGGGTCTACTGCCTGCCACCGAGGCTTGTAAAGTCAGATCGCGCCAAATCAAATCGCGGACTGCCTGCGATCGCGCATATTCTTGACCGCGCTGAAAAGACTGATCGGTGGTATTTTGCCTGATCAATGATTCATCGATGTTTAAGGTAGGCACGATTGTATTTTCCTGAGCTTTTACTTAATTTTTTCTCTTTGCTTAAAGCTTTTGGACAAACTAGAGTTTGCTAAATGGAATAGTTTAGTGGGAAAGCCTTAGCATCTTTAGGTTTGATGTGAACTGCCTGCTGGGGTTGCAATTGCAACTCATCAAAGCGATCGCGGCTGAGGTGAGCAGTAAGAACCTGTCCGTCATCCATTACTAACTCTACCTGAACTTCCCAACCCAAATGGATGAGGCGATCGATCCGCGCAGGCATGGTTGTATCGTTGGGCTCAGTTTCAATCAAGATGTCTCTAGGGCGAATAAACACGTGATCTTGATTGGAATTGTTGTTGCTATTCGCAGCAATTTGGTTGTGGGCGGGAACGATGTTTACAGGACCGATAAAGCTCATGACAAAGGATGTGGCAGGGTTGTCATAAACATCAGCGGGGCTGCCAATCTGTTCGATTTTGCCTTTATTCATCACCACGATCTCGTCAGAAACTTCCATCGCTTCTTCTTGGTCGTGGGTGACAAATACACTGGTGACATGCACTTCGTCATGCAGGCGGCGCAACCAAGCCCGCAATTCTTTGCGAACTTGAGCATCTAAAGCACCAAAGGGCTCATCCAACAAGAGAACCTGTGGTTCTACTGCCAAGGCACGGGCTAGAGCTACTCTTTGCCGTTGACCGCCAGAGAGCTGAGAAGGATAGCGATTGCCTAGCCCCTTTAATTGCACTAGTTCTAGCAATTCATCAACTCTTGCCTGAGTTTTTTGCTTGGGGTTTTTGCGAATTTCTAGCCCAAAAGCAATGTTTTGACGCACGCTCATGTGTTTAAACAGGGCATAGTGTTGAAACACAAACCCAATGTTGCGATCGCGGGGGTCTTGATAGGTAAAATCTTGTCCTGTAATGAAAATTCTGCCCCGATCGGGGGTTTCAAGACCAGCGATCAGTCTTAGTAGGGTGGACTTACCCGACCCCGAAGGTCCTAAAAGTGCTGTGAGTGAGCCATTCTTGACCTCAAGGTTAATATTGTCTAAGGCTTGAAAGTCGCCAAATTGTTTTGATACGTTTTCAACTAGAATGCCCACGCCACCACTCTACACATATTTTAATTGAGTTAAATTTGAGTTAATTAATAGATTTGCCAATTTAATTAACGGTAATGTATTTACTCTTTTACAAATGCGATCATATAGCATTCAGGCGATCGAGCATTTAGAAAATGAGGACTAAAGCGATCGAAACAGCACAGAGTCTCTAAGCTAACGAGCAATTCAGAGTTTTGTGAGATACGCTAGTTCTTATAACTTTAATTATTATGAAACCAACGCTTTTCATTCCTTTAGCAATCTTTACACTCACCTTAGCTTTGCTAGCTTGGGGGTACTATCGTTCCCGTCAATTTGGCAAGCTAGGAATTTTATCTTGGTTGCAACTCGTCTTTTTAATGTCACCTTGGGTGATTTACTTTGGCTTAATTTTATCGGGTGTATTTTTGAGCTTTGCGGCACTGTTGTTTTTACTCGTGTCATCAACGGTGGGATATGTGATTTTAGGCAGCCAAGTGCGAAAAACAGCCCTGAATGGAAAATCCCAGACCGATCGCACGTCCAATAAGCCAGAAAATCTTGCTGCCATTGCTGAAACGCAAGCCCCAGAGATCTTGCCCCCACAGGTGGGGATGCAGGCTGAAAAGCTGAAGTTACAACAAGCCTCAAAGTTTAAACCGATCCCAGCCAACGATCTAAAATTGATTCAAGGCATTTTTGGGATTGAGACATTTTATGCAACGGAAACAATTCCCTATCAAGAGGGCGTAATTTTTAGAGGAAATTTGCGTGGGGATGCCGAAGAGGTGCATCAACGGCTATCGAAATCCTTAAGCGATCGCGTCGGCGATCGTTACAATCTATTTTTGGTCGAAGGTCAAGAAAAACGACCTGTGGTGATTGTGCTGCCGCATAGCCTTAACTTGGTGGATGAAGGAATTCCGCAAAAGGTGCTAGTCGGTATTTTGGTGCTTGCCAATGCCTACACGGCTTTATCGCTGAGCGGACAAATTGCAGGGGTAGATTTGTCTCAACATCCCGAACAATTCTTTGCTGCTATTCCTTTTAGTTTGGGCATTATCTTGATTCTGGTCTGCCGTGAATTGGCAATGCGTTGGATGGCAAAGCGCTATCAGGTCAAAATGAGTTGGCCGTTTTTGCTGCCATCTTCACAACTCGGTTCGTTTGGGGCATTTAGCCGCATCCAATCACCGATTCCCAATCGTAAGGCTTTATTTGATATTGCGATCGCTGCTCCCCTTGCCAGTGGACTGTTATCTTTACTGATTTTGGTGGTGGGTCTAGTTTTAACGGCTCAAGGCTTGGGTGGGGTGGAAATTCCCAGTCAGATTTTCCAAGCTTCGGCACTTGTGGGGGCACTGGCGAAATTGATCCTTGGCAATGCTTTGCATGTCGATCTGATTAGCATTCATCCTTTAGTACTTTTGGGCTGGCTAGGCTCGGTGATTACAGCGCTGAACTTAATGCCTGCGGGACAATTAGATGGTGGCAGAATCGTCCAAGCAGTTTATGGGCGCAAAACAGCAGGATGGACGACGGCTTTAACCTTGGTATTTTTAGCGATCGCGACCTTAATTAATCCTCTAGCACTTTACTGGGCTGGTATTATTTTGATTCTTTTGCGCGATCTAGAGCGTCCGATGCTAAATGAGATTTCTGAGCTGGATAGCGATCGCGATGCCTTAGGGCTGGTTGCCCTGTTTTGGATGCTCTTCACTCTGCTGCCATTGACCCCTGCCGTCGCAGAGCGACTAGGCATTGGTAGTTAGCCCCCCCAGCCCCCAATTCCGGGAGAGAAAGATCTCTTAAAATCCTCAGGGTTGGGGCAGCTAGATCGTTTAACTGAAATGTATGGGGTTTTGCCAGACTTATGCCCTCAGGAAGATGAAGTTAAGTAAAGTCTTTGTTACATTAGTTAACATAGAATTCAACACAAACAGCCATGACCCAGCGCACCGTAATCAAAGACGACCGAGGACTTTTAAACAACTTCGCTTACGAACCACCTGTTTATATTGATGAAGAGTCCCGTTTTGGCTTTACGGAGTTTGCAGAAAAGTGGAATGGTCGGTTTGCCATGATTGGATTTGTGTTGTTGTTAGCCATAGAATATGGCACAGACCAAGGATTTATCAGTTTGCTAACCTCAATCAACTAAGTTTCCGTACTAGCGTTTCTAGCAAAATTTCTCCAAATAAATCTTCTGAGGAGCCCTGACAAGCTCCTTTTTTTATGGGAGGAATGGAATGTTAAGCCTGCAAGATGTTGTTCATCGTGAGGACTAACTGGGGAAATGTTGGCGAGACAATCGGTTCATCAGCCTGAAAACGAGAGTATTCAAACCTCTTGCTAGCGTTCAAAACAAAGACAAAAACAGAGGCTTGTTTGGGAATGCCAAGATAAGCCCTGCTTCCTTGAGCTAGATAGTCAACAATCCAATATTCAGAAACACCTAGACGTTCGTATTCAACGAGCTTATCGATATAGTTATCTTCCCAATTGGCAGATACGACTTCTACAGCTAATTGAATCGGTTCCTGTAAAGCAGTGTAAGCCGTTCGTTCAGACCGCCAACGATCGCGATCGACCACACTTAGATCGGGATGTCTGCCTTGAATGATGCCATCTTTGGTTTCTGTGGCAATCACAATGCGATCGGAGACTTTGTAATTGAGATTGAGTCGTTTGACCTCAGCCTTAAAGATGTCAGCAATGAAATCTGCCACGTCATCATGCTGTCGTGTTGCTAAAATTCTCACAATTTTTCCATCGACCAGCTCATAACGACCGTCTTCTGGGTATTGCTCCAGAAATTGGTGGAAGGTCACTTGTGATGATGGCAGTTTTGCGATCATGGGTAGTTAGTACGGCAACGGTCATGAAATCTTAAAAAGCTAGCTGTTAACCAGTATAAATCGAATTAATTCTTATCAGCATCTTGTTCTGGATTGTCAAGGAAGCTAGATTTTTTGATACTACTGCTTAGGTCGATCAAATCTTGATTGCCTGCCCAATCGCGAACGCTTCCGCTTGCTCCAAATGGTTGCTTGCCGTCGGGTGGCGAGCCAATTTTGTCTACCATGGCAAGTAAAGACTGCACCATCCCAGGCACGGTTTTGGGATCCATGAACATCACCTTGCTGCTAGGGCTTTGTCCGATCGCCTTACCCATATCAATATAGTTTTGCGCCAACAGAAACTGCATGGCTTCCTGTCCGTGGGGGTACTTCGCGATCGCTTGCGAAACCAATTCGATCGCTTCCGCCAACGCCTTGGCTTCAGAGAAGCGTACATCTCTCTCGGAATCAGCTAAAACTCTTCTAGCCTCAGCTTCTGCCTCAGCTTTATTAATTTCGGCTTTTCTTTCACCTTCCGATCGCAGTTCGGTCGCACGGCTTTCTATTTCTGCTGCCTTTTGCTTTTCCATCGAGGTTCTCACTGATTCGGGAATCATAATATCCCCCAGTTCAACTCTCTTGATCGTGATACCCCAATCTTGACTATCCTCAGCTAAATCTGCTAAGAGTTTTTGACTGATCTCGGTCTGGGAGACAATGACCTGTTCGATTGAATAGGTGCCAATTTGAGCCTGAATCTCAGCAGCAAAGGAATTTTCTAAGGACTGTTCGAGTTTTTCAATATTGTATCGAGCATTGTAGAGATCTGTAATTTGCCAATAAACAGTTCCTTTAATCGTCATTGCTACTTCGTCACTGGTCGTACAAGAACGCGGCGGAATTTCTAGGGTTTGTTGTGAAATACTTCTTTCAAAATCAACTTTATCGATTAAAGGGAAAACAAAATTAAGCCCTGGCTTGAGCGTCTTGTGATATCGTCCCAATCGCGTCACTAGAGATTGCTTATCCTGTGGAATCACTCTAGCTGACTTATATAGATAGCTCCCTGTCAGGAGCGCAAACAAAAGCGTAATTAGTGCTGCTTGCATAGCGCAAATCCGCGAAAAGTGATTTATAGATTACCACTCAAAATTCTGAATGCAAAAACTTAGGGAGTTATATATCTCCCCAAGTTTGATGCTTGAGTTTATTCAGATATCAACTCGAACTCATAATCAGAAAGATGAGCTTTGAACTTTTCACCCAATTTAACCTCGAAAGGATAATTTGGGCTAATGGGTCGCCCATGCCAGTCTGCGATCACTTGGAGGATTTCTCCTTCTAGACCTTTGATGTCAAAGGCAGAGCCTTTATGTTCGGGATGATGATAGACCTTAATAGACTCTTTGACACGAATGCGATCGCCTACTTTCATAGTTCAGTGAATTTGTAATCAACTACCAGTTAATAATTATCAAGTATGAAGGAGCGCTGTTTGTTGCTAATTGTTAATTGTTAACTGTTTGTTAACTGCTCGACCAATTGTTTTTCGGGCAATGCTACTTTGGGAGCATGTCCCCAAAAGGCTTCTAGCTCGTAGGTTTTTCTTTCTGTGGGCATCATGATATGCACCATAACGTCGCCATAGTCTTGTAATATCCAAGTTGCCTCACTCTCACCTGCGGTGCGGCGGGGCACGCGATTAAAATCTTCAGAAAGTTTGCCTTCGATCGCATTGGCGATCGCTCTGACCTGTGCTTTAGAAAAACCTGTGGCGATCACAAAATATTCTGCCAGTACCGATACCTCCCCGATCGCCAGAATTAAAATATCCTCGGCTTTGCGATCGTCGGCTACTATAGCGGCAGTCATGGTCATTTGATAGGCGAGGTCTTGGCTAAGTAGGCTGGGATCTTGGGGCTGCAGGACACTTATAGATTCTGATGTCATAGGGGGTACGTTGTGGGGTAGTTGTGAATGGGATGTAAGATTTTAGCGGTTTGTTACGTAAACCTACCTACATTCTAATCACTCCCCTCAGTAGCTCCCGTTAAGATTGACAAAAATTCTTTAAATATTCATATTTTGCCAGCAGTTAAGTTAAATCGATCCATCTCTATCCCCTAAAACAGATATGAACGTTCAACGTGGTGATGTTGTATTGATCGATTATCCCTATACCTCAAGCAGTTTAACAAAAGTGAGTCCTGTACTTGTGATCCAGAGCGATCGCGACAATCAACGACTCAATAATACAATCGTGGTTCAAATCACGAGCCAGACACAGCGAGCTTTAGAACCAACACAATTACTGATCGAGATTGCCACGCAAGCGGGGCAAGAATCTGGCTTGAGGCAAGACTCTGTAATTAACTGCCTCAA
Organism: Tumidithrix helvetica PCC 7403; assembly: GCF_965232925.1. NCBI lineage: Bacteria > Bacillati > Cyanobacteriota > Cyanophyceae > Pseudanabaenales > Pseudanabaenaceae > Tumidithrix > Tumidithrix helvetica. Next base: position 43,122 of record NZ_CBDDRA010000018.1, on the reverse strand, counting down.
TTTGGTGACGCTAAATAGGGACAAGATTTTACGGAAGTTGGGGAGTCTACCTGATTCGAGCATGCAAGAGGTCAATATTTGCCTAAAGTCTGCACTGGAGTTACCCTAGCGATAAGCGTCAAACCACAGGTGAGGATCGTGCAAGATTATTTGATGTGACGAGAAGCGATCGCTTTCAACATCCGCAAAAATTTAGTAGAGCGAGTTCCAATCTCAGGGCGGGTCAAAATCCCTTGAGAAGGACTAAACATCAGGGCAAGAACAAACAACGAAAAACTTACCAGCACGATCGCGGGACCAGAGGGAGTATTGGAGTAGTAGCTGACATACAATCCGACAATGCTAGAAGTAGCACCAATTCCAGCCCCTAAGAGCATCATGTGATGGAGTTGTTTGACTAAAAGATAAGCCGTAATGCCAGGACCAATCAGCATCGCCACCACCAAAACCACGCCGACCGTTTGCATGCTGGCGATAATGGTTAGGGTCACCGCTGACATTAAGCCTAGATAGATTAACCCTGCGGGCAAGCCGATCGCCTGGGCCCCCAATGGATCGAAGGTGTAGTACAAAAGCACCTGATAAAACAACTTAACCAGCCCTAGCACGATCGCTGTAACGATCGCAGTTCGCCAGACATCCTCGACCGTCGTACCGAGAATATCGCCAAACAAAAAGCTATCTAGATCTAACTTGTTGCGTAATAGGGTAATCAGCATAACGCCCAGGGCAAAAAAGCTAGAAAAGATTAATGCCATTGCTGCATCGACCTTGACACGGGTTTGAGTGCGAATCCAAGCAATCAGAAAGGCGCTAATAATGCCTGAGACAAATGCCCCAATTAGAATATTCACACGTAGGTAAAACGCGATCGCCAGTCCGGGCAAAACTGAATGCGCCATGACATCGCCTAGCAGGGACATGCGTTGCACGATCAGGTATGTGCCGACGATGGGACAGAGAATGCCGATTAAAATGCCAATTACCAGAGCATTTTGCATAAACCCATAGCTCAATGGCTCTAGCAACTTTTCCCACATAAAACCTCGCGTGAGATCGCAGTACAATTAATGATAATCATTCTCAGACTACTATATTGAGCGATCGACTGAGCGATCTAATACCATTTTCAAAAAATGAAGCAAAGCATTTTTTTGAAAAGACCGCGCGCTGCGCGGAACGCAAAACCCGATCTGTCGCAAATTCAAGAGAAATTGGTATAAGGGGGATTCAATTTAGCTATACCGCTAAATTTCAGTGTAAATTTCACAATTGGACGAATCCTGTGGGGAATTGTAAAATTATGCCCTAGGGTCTTGAGACTTTACCGATAACTTTTCAAGAGCGAGCAGATATGATAACCTGAGCCCCAGTGTTGAGTCAGCATAGAAATACCGCGTCGCTAAGGGTTAATAAATCGAGTCGCTAAAAACTTCTAACACATACCTGAAATGTATGTTTGGGGCAGGGGTATTCTAAGCTGCATACGTTATAGATTTTGTAATTATTTTTTTTAGGGCTAGTAAATTTACAGCTTACGAACTAGATCGTTTAGATCTGGTCGTTTTCTCCATCCTAATGTTTAAGGTTTAGGGAGTGTTTTGACTTGAAGCCAAGCTTAAGCATCATCACGCAGTTTTACCCACCAGATTATGCGGCAACAGGGCAGTTTGTGCATGACTTAGCAGGTGCTTTGGTAAAGGAGGGATATAGTGTCAATGTGTTTACGGGGATGCCTAGCTATGCCTTTAAGCAAACGGATGTAGCGAGGCAAGAATATCGTAATGGCGTCCTGATCAATCGCACAGGCTCAACCGAAGCCATGCCCAAACGCATTCGGGGCAAGTTGATCGGCAGTCTGCTGTTCTGGATTCGTTGTGCAATTAAATTTAGAACCAAAGTCGCGCGAGGTTCGCATTTAATTATCACAACCGCACCCCCATTTTTAGGATTGATAGGTTGGTTTTACAATAAGCTATGCGGTCACACCTATACCTGCTTAATCTACGATATCTATCCTGAAGTTGCCGTGCGTTTAAATGTGGTTAAGGGAGACGAATGGATTGTCAAGCTTTGGGAAGCCATTAACCTGAGAGTGTGGCGACGAGCCAACTCTCTGGTCGTGCTAAGCGAACCCATGAAACAATTACTCATTCAACGGCATGGCGAACTTGCTGACAAAATTCACGTAATTCATAGTTGGGCTGATAATGAATTGATTAAGCCCATTCCCAAGGAGCGAAACTGGTTCATTCGGGAACATGGCTTGACGAATGCATTTGTTGTACTTTATTCAGGCAATCTGGGACGTTGCCATGATGAGATCACCATTATGCAAGCAGCGCGACTATTGAATGATAAAGCCCAAATTAAGTTCGTCTTTATTGGAGATGGGGTGGGCAGTCATCGCATCCAAGCCGCGATCGCTGCAGGGGAATTGCCCAATGCGATCAAACTCCCCTATCAAGATCGGGAGGTTCTGCCCTATTCCCTAACTGCCTGCGATCTATCTTTGGTGAGTTTAAAGTCAAATGTTGAAGGTGTTGTAGCGCCTTCTAAGCTGTATGGCACGCTGGCTGCGGGTAGACCTGTGGCTGCAATCTGCCCTCAAGATTCCTATATTCGGCAAATTATCGATCTAGGGAATTGTGGTCGTTGTTTTAGCAATGGTGATGCTCAAGGCTTAGCGGACTATATTTGGATGTTGGCGCAAACCCCTCAACTGCATGACTATCTCGGCAGAAATGCTCGCAGCTATTTTGAACAGCATTTCACTTTAGATCACGCGATACCACTATATTTAAAAGCGCTAGGTTTACCCCAAGCAAAGTCCTCATCTAAGCCAAGAGCTAAGTGTATCAGTGTTGATGAAATGCCAACGCAACCAACGTTGATTGATTAGATTTATACTGGGTTAGTTTTTCCCTTCAAGAAATCGCTCATTGAGTTTCCTAATAACCGACAATTAACTACTGACTATATGACAGATAAAATCTACCTCAAAGGTGTGCGTGCGTACGGTTATGTAGGCTTGTTACCCGAAGAAAATGTTTTAGGACAATGGTTTGAAGTCGATGCCACCCTGTGGGTGGATTTTGAAGCAGCTTCGCGCAACGATCGCCTCGAAGACACCCTTGATTATCGTTCGAGCATTCGCAAAATTGAGTATCTGATTCAAACTTCCAAGTTTAAGCTAATCGAACGTTTGGCTGGCGCGATCGCAGAGAGCCTTTTAGAAGACACTAAAATCGAACAAGTGCAATTGCGGGTGATCAAATATCCACCAATTCCTGGTTTTCAAGGTTCTGTTGCGGTTGAGGTCGTTCGCTGCCAACCGACAGATAGTCAAAAAGATAGCGAAGAGATCGAGCAGAAAGAAATCGAGCCCGTCGTAATGAAGAAAGAAGTTCCAGAATCGAATCCTGCGATCGCTTCCAATTTATTTTCCAATTCCAATGCGTCCACTCAAATCACCAGCATTCACACCGATGGAGCCTGCTCTAAAAACCCAGGTCCAGGGGGATGGGGAGTAGTTGTCCATTTTGGCGATGGCTCTGTTAAAGAACTGGGTGGTGGGACAAAAGATACGACCAATAATCAAATGGAAATGCAAGCCGCGATCGCAGCTTTGGAATTTTATGAAAAGCAGTCGCAAACCCAGCCGATCGTCCTCTACACTGATAGTAAATATGTGATTGATGGCATTACCAAATGGATTAAGGGCTGGAAGAAAAATGGCTGGCAAACCAAAGACAACAAACCTGTCAAAAATCAAGAACTCTGGCAGACCTTAGATCGCTTAAATTCGGGCAAAATTCAATGGGAATGGGTACAGGGTCACTCAGGCGATCCAGATAACGAACGCTGCGATGCGATCGCACGGGGATATTCCACAAAATATTCTTAGATTTTTCGCCGATTCGGTATAAGTAAATAATAAGAATCCAGAAACGCCCGCTTATGCGAGCGTTTCTGGATTCTCGTGGGTTTAGACGCATATTAAAATATACGTTGCAAGATCGAGATAACATCGCTTTTTTGCGATAGGACTTTAATATAAATAAGGCGATCGCATGAAATATTGCATTGCGTTTTATAACGAAATCAATCATTTCGCTTATGAAATCAAACAGTCACCTGTCAAAGTGACAAAAACGTAGCTTTTTATTGCAAATTATTTCTGCTTGCGTCCTAGTTGTGTTGAGTTTCGGAGCGAAACAGAATGAATATATTTGGATCCGATTTTGCAATTACCAAGTTCCCTGAAATTCCAATTAGCCCAGTGGGGCAACTTCCTTCAAGCGTTGATTTTAATCCTGAAAGTCCTTTAGTCAAGCTGATTTTAGCGATCGCTATCTTAGTCGTTGGCTTTTTGGTCGCTATTGTGGTCTCAGCTTTAGCGGAAGGATTTTTTAAACGCACCAGTCTTGACAATAAAATTGCTCAATGGCTGACTGGACAAGATAGTACGAGTTCGCCTCCCGTGGAGAAATGGATTGGTACGGCAGCATTTTGGCTGATTGCAATCTTTACGCTGGTGGGTTTTTTCCAGTTTCTAAAACTCGATGCTGTTGCAGCTCCACTGAATAGCTTCTTGGGGCAAATTACTACCTTTATTCCTAAGTTAGCTGGGGCAGCACTGCTCTCAGCGATCGCTTGGGGATTGGCGACGGTTAGCAAAATTCTAATATCGCGTTACATGCGCTCTGCCCGTTTGGACGATCGCCTCGGACAGCAGGTAAGTAACACGGCAGAAAGCAGTAATGCGTTACCGCTCAGCGAAACCCTAGCCAATGCCCTGTATTGGTTTATTTTGCTGCTATTTTTGCCGCTAATTTTAGATGCCCTCGGTCTACAGCAAGCCCTGCAACCGTTACAAAATCTCGTCAACCAATTACTGAGCGCATTACCTAAGATCGTCAAGGCTGGCGCGATCGCTGCGGTTGGTTGGTTGATTGCGCAAACTGTGCGCCGAATTTTAACCAATCTTTTGGCTACCGCTGGGGCAGATCGTCTGTTACCGCAGTTTCGTTCGGCACAGGCGGGTGGTGGTCAATCGCTCTCTCAGGTTCTAGGCACGGTTGCCTATGTCTTCATTCTCATTCCTACGGCGATCGCTTCCCTCGAAGCGCTAGAAATTGAATCAGTCTCTCGTCCTGCGACGGCAATGCTCGATCAATCACTCAAATATCTACCTCAGATTTTTGTGGCTGGCTTGATTTTGGCTGTTGCTTACTTCTTCGGACAATTCGCAAGAGATATTGTTACCAATATCTTGACCAGCTTGGGCTTTAATAACATTCTGGGCTGGTTAGGTTTACCCTCTCTGACTGGGACTTCAGAACCTACTCAACCTATCGATGAATCTAGCGATCCAGATCGAACGGTGGCTTTACCCAAACTAACGCCTTCGCAGTTGGTGGGAATTATCGTGTTGGTGGGAATTATGCTGGTTGCGATCGGTACAGCTACTGATGTGTTGCAGATTGCTGCACTCACCAAAATTGTGTTTAGCGTCCTTGAGGTTGCTGGCAAAATCTTGAGTGGTGTGATTGTGTTTGGGATCGGTCTTTATCTGGCAAACCTTGCCTATGGACTGATTGCCAGTTCGGGCAGTCGTCAAGCCAAAATTCTCGGACATACGGCTCGTATCTCCATCATTGCCCTGATTTCAGCCATGGCATTGAAACAAATTGGTGTGGCTAGCAATATTGTCGATCTTGCCTTTGGGCTGATTACGGGTGCAATTGCCGTAGCGATCGCCTTGGCATTTGGTCTGGGTGGCAGAGATATCGCCGCTGAACAAATTCGTGCTTGGCTTGACTCTTTCAAGCGCAATTATTAGTGGTGTAAATTTTGAACTACAAAAAGCGCGACGTTCAGCCGCGCTTTTTGTATGAATATCTAAACGGTATTCACAATGGGCGTGCGGCGGGTCAAGGTCAAAATGCAAGCCCCTACACCAAAACTTAACCAAGCACAGGCAAGAAAGAGTAATGGTAAAACAAAAGTTCCTTGGGTAGAAGACGGCACAATAATTGCTGCGATCGTTAAAGCTGCGCCAATTTCCCAGATTTGGAGATGATTGACTTGTCGAGAAGCATCGGGCGCAAGAATATTGGGAGCTACCAAGTTCAGTGCGGATCGAGCGATCGCTGGACTTAGCAAGCAAATACCTAGCAAAATCACTGCACCCTCAAGCGGCATTCGCTCGGGCAAAGGCAAAAGAAATAAGCTTGCTGCGCCGATCACGAGTAAAGATATTCCCGCTAAGATCCCAGCTCCTTGGGGCAGTAACACCCCAACCAGCCCTAAACTATCGCGATTGGTATCGTGACGTGCCAAGTGAACTTTATCTCGTAACGCTTTTCCGAGTTCATCTTCGTCCTCGTCGTTCGTTTTGATGTAGTTGGCAGTAATCGCAGTCGGCAGTGTAATTTCTGTCTCGTTTCCCGATAGCTGCATCCAACTAATCTCACCGCCGCTTTCTTGCATTTTTACAACCGCCAGCCGCGAAAATGTTCGCAAGTCGATGGTGTAATTTGCCTGTAGTCCCCACAGCCCGCTAAAGCGAAGGGAAAGAATATGTTGCAATGGTTGTAAGTGGATTTGCCAGGTACTTAATCCCGTAAGCCCTGATGCGGCAATCGCGATCGCTAAAATTGCTTTAATTCCAATTGGTAAATCTACCATCGTCCAAAAGAAAAGACTCAACACTAAAACTACAGCACTATTAAACTGACGCGGCTGCTGTGTTAGAGAAGTCGGGCTAATTAGTACTGTCTGATCGGAATAGGTAATCACATTTAAGTGTTCCGAAGCCGTAGCTTCATTTTTCGTCGGCGCGATCTTTCCCCTCGATGACCACCACCATAGCCACAAAGCAACACCAATTAAGAAAGCTGCCAATACTACCCACCAAGACGCAATCAGGGCAATGGTAACTGGCGCGTCTAAAACCTGCGTCTCACTTTGCCTAGAACCGATCCCCAACAGTACAAAGAAAACTAGTCCGAATATCGATCCACCTACAAAAAGACCTTGCGGAACGTTGAAGGGTAAATTTTGACGACAGGCTTCTAAGACCGACTTGGCAATATTTCGTGAAAAAACGATCCCAAGGACAACAAAAATCAGTAAGGCAATGTTTAACTCTGACCGATTAACTTGCAAAATCGGAGCGATCGCTCCAAGCAAAATAAACCCAGCAGTCAGCAAAAAATTGGCACCAATTAGTCTTGCAGCTTGTTTCCAACCCCAACCTAATTTTCCAGAAACTAGCTGTCTGTGCAAATGGGGTTGAGAAGTTTGCAGATCAGCCACAGGTTAAAGCCCCAATCAATTTTATGAATTTCTAACTTTAAATCAGACTTCAAACTAGATTTCCAATTCTAGCTTTTAAACGGTTGCGATCGCTTCAGGACGCGCAAAAATCATCCTACCTGCCGAGGTTTGTAAGGCACTCGTAACCACAACATGAAGTTGCTTACCCACGTAGCTGCGCCCTTCCTCAATTACCACCATCGTGCCGTCATCAAGGTAACCGATTCCCTGGGTTGCCTCTTTGCCTTCCTTGAGAACTTTGAGGTTAAGGCTATCACCGGGTAGGTAGGTGGGGCGCAGAGCTTGAGCCAAGTCATTTACATTTAGCACATCAACCTGCTGTAGATGTGCCACCTTGTTGAGATTGTAATCATTGGTGATCAAAGTACTGTTGAGTTCTTGCGCCAGACGCACGAGCTTAGCATCGACTGTTTGGATATCGTCATAGTCAGCAGGGTGAATCACGATGCGATCGCTGTACTCATCACGCAAATTATTGAGGATGTCTAAACCTCTTCGGCCTCTTACCCGTTTTTGATCGTTGGAACTATCGGCGATCGTTTGCAATTCTTGAATCACAAAATGTGGTACGAGTAACTGCCCCTCTAAAAAACCAGTATCCATCAAGGTTTGAATGCGCCCGTCAATCACACAGCTTGTATCTAAAATTTTGGTCGTGGCGGGTTTGAGAATTCCCTCAGCAAGCAGAGCACTCTCAACATTATTGGGATTGACCAAACGCAACAACGCACGACCATGGGTATCCGATAGGGTCATGCCAGTATAGGCAAACATAATACTGGCGAGAATTGCCAGTAGTGGCTTAAAGAACGAAAAATCATCTGGGATCGGAAGCAAAAATAGGGGTGCGAGCATTAAGTTCGCAACGAGTAAACCCATCACCAAGCCAACCGCACGCCCCAAGAGCGTTTCTAAGGGCATGGCACGAACTTTAATCTCAAGTTTGCGATAGGCATTTTGTGCCACAATGCCCAAAATTAGCCCAACAAAGGCACCTGACCCCAGAGCTACCCAACGAAACCCTTGAGAATTGATTTGAGCCAGAACTTGAATTGGCAGGAGGTCAACTCCATGAAAGCCAGTTCCTGCTCCTGCTAGGATAAATGTAATAATAATGACGGCATCAATCATGCTGCGGATCTCCGCTTTTATGTATGTATAGATATGTCGGGAATCTAACACAGCTTAAGGTGTTACTGCGTTAATTGCTTGTTCCCTTCAGCCTTTTTCAAGGCTTTGTATATAATTCTACACAACTAAACATTTTTAGGAATCTCATCGTGTATTCGCAAGCCAAGACAAAAAGCTGCTAGAGGCAAGTTTTTCCAAACATATTGTTTTTAAATATCCATGCCAAGCAAGGAGTTAAAGCAGATTTGTACTGGCGTGCAGAGACTTTTACTCCTAAATTCTCATCCAGAACATTTTTGCTCGATTCTCAAATCGTTTCAGGTTGGGTAATCCGAACTCGAATCACAAAAAACTATTTTGATGGCGTTGTATTTAAAGACTCAGGGCAGCCCTGTTTTGATTTTGTACCATCGGGCATAATCGCATCACACATATTTGCTTCCCTAAAATCAGCCCCTGTAATCTCTGCGCCTGTTAGATCGGCTCCCCTTAAGTCCGATTTGTAGAGGTTTGCACCCGTTAAAATTGCTTCTCGCAGATCCGAATATTTGAGATCGGTGCTGTAGAGGTCAGAACCTCTAAGATCGGCACCTCTAAGATTGGAGAGGCTGAGATTGGCACGCAAGAGGTCACAGTAACGACACTCTCTGGTTTGAAGTAGTTGACGAATATGGTTAGGATTGGCTGCTTGGGCAGATGTAGCCATGAAAAAGCAAGAAGTTAGGACAGTTGTAGCAAAGATTCCTAGTTTCATAGTCTTTTTCCAATACGGGTATGTATTTCGTAAATAGATGCTTAGCTTTAAGGCTAGCAGTTTTAGGGGAAATATTCTGTGTGATCTCGATCGCAGGTGACGTTGCCGAACATCACCTGCGACACCTACATGTATCACCTTGTCAGCTTAAAGATCCAGCGATGATACATACATCGACATTTACAGGCAACAAACCCTTCGCCAAAAAAATGGAAAACATACAAATCGTCCGCTGCCCAAACTGTGGTAACTACGCCGAAAGACAATACTTTGCTACCAAAGAACTTGTTCAAACACGTTGTGCAAGTTGCGATTACTCCATTGCGATCTGTACCACGACGGGCAAGGTCTTTGAATATTCGCTGGGCGCTTCCAGACGGTGCATTCCTCATCAGCAAGTTGCGAAACTTGAAGCTGCATGGGAAATATCTCCTAGTTTGCCGAATAGCTATGCTTCAAGTCATAGCTCCTCAGATAGCCACTAGCTAAAATCGTCCACTTGATAGACCTCACGATGTTCCCCTTGCAAGAAGCGTAGCAGCAGTTTAAGCGCGATCATGTATGCAGTGGGTAGAATCGAAAATTCACGAATTTGCCACACCAGAGAGAAAGCCATGAAATTAAGAATTTTTGCCGTTATTGCCGCGATCGCTACGATTACCTTCGCTACCCCTGCTAAAGCCGATACTGCTATTGCCTCTTTACAGCTCGAACCCCATCAAGCCCAAGAGACCTTAAGCTGTGCAGCGACAAAAAAACAGCCATCTAATCAGCTCTCCTTCGCGATCGATGCCGCTACCTGTGAATCGTGGAATCTGACCAAGGAAGCAAATCCTAACGTAAAACTGGCTGTTCTTGCATCAGAAGTCGTCTATGACCTCGCTCCTAACCCTTTGCCAGATAGAGTGGTGATGTTGAGTCACAAAGAAAGAATTGCTTGTCTTGTGAATGGGGAAGGTTCTACAAACGGAAGTGTGACCTGTGGTTTTGTTGATATGGATTAGCGATCGCCAATCACCCAAATTACATTAGCTGAACGTAGTCAAAGCTAAGTACTGCGGGGTAGGCGAGGAGCTTTGTGGGGGCGATTTAGGGGAGAAAGGATTTGATTGAGTTCTCTTAGTTGCTCTGATGTTCCCATACAGATCAGTAAATCACCTTCTACTAGCATCGTATCCGCACTAGGTCCACCCAAAAGGTTCCCATCCGTTCTGCGAATTGCTAACACCAAAGCTCCTGTCTGCGATCGCAAACGGGCTTCATGTAATGTGAAACCCACAAGAGGACAGTCTGCATCGAGGCGAAATTCTTCAATATAAAAAGAACGGTTGCCACTGGACAGAATACCATCAACAAAGTCCATAACTTGGGGTCTAAGGGCTGCTGCTGCCATACGTTTTCCACCTGTGATATAGGGGGAAATTACCTCATCTGCACCACCACGACGCATCTTTTGGATGGCTTCTTCGTTACTGGCCCGCGCGATCGCCCGCACCTTAGGATTGAGTGTCTTCGCAGATAAAACTGTATAGAGATTCTCAGCATCCGAAGGTAGGGTGCAAACCAAACAGATCGCCCGTTCAATTCCTACTCTCTGTAAGGCCTCATCTAAAGTAGCATCTCCCAAAATGGTTTTATAGTTCATGTGTTTGGCTGCCTGAACCTGTTCTGGATCGTTATCAATAACCACAAAAGGTACGCCTTCCTCCGCAAACTCCGAAGTTACTTGTCGTCCCGTTCTTCCAAAGCCGCAGACAATATAGTGTTGATTTAGTGATTCCATAATCTCTTGCTGTTGTCGTAAGCGAATAACCTCTTGAAAGTAACCCTGAAACAAGGCTTGGGTAAACCGATTACCAATATAACTAATGCTTATCAATCCTAGTAGGATCAATGAGATCGCAAAAACACGACCCTTATCATCAAGGGGAGGCGTCTCCCCAAATCCTACCGTGGTAAGTATCATGATGGTCATAAATAGAGAATTCAGACCATTCCAACCTTCAATCCATTGGTAACCAATCGTTCCAACTAAAACCAAACTGACAAGAGACAGGACTCCCAGAGATAACTCTAAGCGTAATATCTGGTATTTTTTGTCAAGTTGATAAAAATTGAATTTCTTGGGTTTTGATATGGTTGCTAATTCAGCTTTACTGTCTTTCACTACATTGATGGTGCTGCCGTAGTTCTCAAACGCTTAAGGATACCAAAACATGCCCTTAATTCCCTCAGGGTCGGGATTAAAGCCTAACTGACTATAAAAATTAACCACATGAGCGTCAGCAAATAGACTGATGTTGCTAATATCTGCGCGTCTTAGTTCTTTAATCACCTCTAGCATCAGCGCTTTACCCAAGCCCTTACTTTGAAAGTCTGGATGTACGACAACGTCCCAAATTGTGGCATTAAAAGCATGATCGGAAGTTGCGCGAGCAAAGCCTATGAGTCGCCTAAAGCCTCCACGTTGCTCCCACATAGAGATCACGACAAAACTATGCTGAAGGGCAATTCGCACCTTGCGCACGGGACGGCGCGACCAGCCTACAGAGTCGCATAATTCCTCTAGCTCATACAAATCGATATCGCGATCGGTACTAAAAAAGATTTGCCCATTTTGATTAGCAACTGGGCGAAGTCTAGTTTTTTTGGCAGGCTCAACAGCACTATTACTAAATAAGCTTTTCCAGAAACCCATTGATGTTGGTAGTTAGATCTTGCTGCAATATATTCAAAATTCACTTTGGCTTTATAAACCACACCTAGATGTCACATTTATGCCACATTTAGTATGAATGTTTTGCTTCTGTCTGCCGATTACGAGCATACCTTAGGCGACATCATTTTATCCTCTTTTCTCTGCGATTCCTCACGATTTCCAATGCGATCGCACCTTGCTAACCCAGATATAAGCTTTATCAATCAATATTAGCTTAGCCTAAACGAATATTTGTTCGAGGTTTTGTTGAAGTTTAAAAAGTTTGCATCGCAAAATATGACTTCGAGCTGTTTTTACGCCAAGATTACAGGCGCGACTTTTAGCCTTAGACTAAAAAAGAAGTATTATTAGCTGAATTGTTTATTTCTGCTGTTTTAAGGCTTTTGGTTTCGCGATCGTAAGATGTTAACTAGCAAAAAAGATTAGGTCTGTGATATCTTGCGTTTTTGCTAGCTCTAGAATTTTGATGTTTTTATACCCGCACCCGCAATGCTTAAATTTGAACTGCAACTGAGGAGAGAAAGCAAAACGTCTTCATCATGCTTGCTTTTTAAGTCTAACGAAAGCTTGCACTTGGGAGGTTGTCGATGACTTCGGGGCTAAAAAGTTCAACTGTTGAACTACTAAAGCGTTTCAACACGAGTTTTCCACAGTTTTACGAGCAGTTTGTCAGTAGTGAAATTCAACTGCAAAACTTAAGGCTAGCTTATCAGCTATATCAAACCCGCGAAGCTGTAATTGAAATCAAGCCTGAAGGTAGCAAAAGTGTCTTGTACTTTGCCTATCGCAACCAATCCTTTTTGTTAAACGATATTTTTGGCGTGTTGGCAGCCTATGGTTTGACGATTCATAGCTTGAGTCTATACGGACAGATTTATCCACCAATGCTGGTGTTTGTCAAACTGGTGATTTCCCGTGGGGGTAAAGCGCTGCCTGCAAAAACCGCAGAAAATGTCTACAAAGCCATTAAAGAAACTTTGTTAGGTCATTTTGAAGTAGAGGAAATGCTGGCGTTAGAGTTTAATCTCGATAGTGGTTTGCGGAAAGTTGAAACCAATTTTTATGTCGATCGCGTCTTTCACCTCCCCGCTTTGCTCGTTGAAGCAGACACGCAGCCTGGACTATTTTATAAAGTGATGAATGCAATCTGGCAAGAGGATCTGCTGGTGGTCAATGCCAACCTGCTAGTATGGCGCGGACGTACGCGTCTAATTCTCTATCTATTAGGTCCAAACGAAGGCTTGATCCCAGAATATCTCGGCACAAAGATCGCTGAAAGTTTAAAACAGCGACTTTCCTTAGGAAAACAGTAAAAACCTTGGGGCGGGCTCTAGAAATCCTAAATGAATTGCAATTTATTTGTAGCGCAGGCATCTTACCTGGAAGGGCTTTCGGCTTCTACCACGTTCATAAGCAATATAAGATTGCGATAGGTTTTCTCTTGATTACCTGCGCCTTGAAGTAGGGCGTGATGAAATATCAAACTCCAGTGCTGCACCTACACCCCACAGGATAAATGCCAAAATCCAAAAAAACTCAATCCAGTCTCCACTTTGATAATTAGGAGACTTACTGCTAAAAGCAAATCCTAGATCGCCGATAAACATTGCGATCGCTGCTCCTCCAATTAATCGCCATGATTGTGCAGCCTTACCACCCCAAAAGGCAAGGAGCAATACTGCCGCCACAATTAACAACCAAACATCACCGATCGCATAGATGGTATTAAGTACTTTAGGAATGTCAAATCTGATTGCACCCGCAGCATTCCCAGCCACAAATGTGACATAGCCACCCGCAGCCAAACCAAATGCTGCAACCAAGGCAACAATCCCCCATTGTTTGGGAAAAAGATTTAAGCGCCTACCAATCACCGACATTGCCATTCCCCAAGACAGAAATACATAGGTCAGGGTAAAAAATAGATCGGCTATGGATGGGATTAAAGTAGGCAAATTAGAGAAATTTTTTGAGATCTTCTCAAAATCTTGAGGTAAGGTAGGAACCTTACCCTTAAATTGTTCTCCAAAAGCTTTTAAGGCTGGCACTAACTCGTCTATATTCTTATCTTTGATTAATTCAAGAACTTTCTTGTCAAAGGTTTTAGTCAAGTCAGGGACGCTTTTATGCTGGTTAATAATCTGAGATAGGCTTTCAAGGTTTTGGGTCAACTGTTGCTGATAATTAAAGTCGAGATAGGCAAAAACTAAGTTACCAATTCCCCAAGCCATAATGCCAAACCCTAGACCCAGCCAGACATTACGACCGCTGATAATCTTGGGACTACGCCAGTTACGCAAGCACAAAAAACTAGAAAAAATAATTGCTACAGTTTGAAAAATATAAGTACCGATCCGATACCAAGTAGGTCTGGCACTATCATCAAACGCGAGTTTCTCGGTGGGTGCACTGAGGAGTAAGTAAAATAGCAGCGCGATCGCCGCCCACGCTATCCCAGCCAGAATCAGGGTTTGTGTGGATATCCCACTTGATGAGGACGTAGGTTTGGCTTTACTCATTTGTACTTACCCGTAAATACTTAAATTGCGAATACAGCGACATTGAACAATAAACATGACACGACCAAAATCGATCTAGATAACATTACTAGAAATAATCAGCAAAATTAGCAGAAATTTATTGCCAAAGCTTACCTTTTGGCGTGTTTCTCAACCAAGCTTTAAATTTAGACTGTTCTGCACTAGGTAGCTCGCTCAATGCATCGATCGCATTATCAAGGAAACTGGTATTGCCAAAATAAGAGGAGGCAAGTCGGTAAATTTCCCCCAACAAAACTTGGATTCTGTTGGCATCCCAAGACGGCAACTGCATACTATTTAAAGGATCCTGCTTCAACAAACTTTCAAGGGAACCAATGGATTCACCCTGAGAAAATTTTCCCTGTTGCATGACCTTAACAATATCTTGCTTAAACGATCCTGCCTGTCTTACACCTAAGTAGTCCTCAATTTCAGCATAGACAGACTGTAAGAGTAGCAGACAACCTTGCACGAGATGGCTCTCTAAAGAATGCTCTGAAGCCGATGCAGCCTGCATTTGGTCGATTTTTACCTTACCCCAAACGCTAAAACGTTGAGGTTCTTCCAGCAAAACACAGGCTTTTCCTTTGTTATCTGTCAGGTCACGCCAGAGGGCAAGAGCCTCATCGCGATTGTCGCCAAACATATTTAACAGTCGAAAAGTCTGACCTTGATATTGCAGAATAGGGATTTGCTGCTCTCTATTCTGTGGATTTTGGACGTTAATAATCTCAACGTCTTGGCGCTTCAGAATGAACATAAAGCCCTAATTTAACTTTACTGATGTTACCAGTAGGTGCAACAAGTGACTACACAATGACAGAGTTCGCGGAAAATTAAAAGCAATTAAAGATTACTTTAAGTTTAGTAGAGGCAATATAAATTTAGGTACAGGAATAATAATCAAGATTGCCACGCCAATCAACATTAAACCCAACAGATCGCGCCAGTTATTTAATTCTGTAACATTATCTAACGTAGGCGATCGATGACTATCGAACAAAAATGCGAGTAATGCATAAATTCGCAGCCAAGGTTGCATAACTAGCGCAGTAATTAACAACAATAACCTTGCCACTTTACCAACCAAAATTGTCTTACGATTGCCAAAGATACCATGAATTAAATGTGCGCCATCTAGGGCACCGATCGGAATTAGACTGACCGCAGTCAATAGCAAACCAGTCCAACCAGCCAGTGCTAGAGGGTGTAGATTTGCGATCGCTGCCCCACTCCCAGTCATGACCCTTGATAGAAGCGCCACAAGCAGTGAGTTTTTGGGTTCAAAGGGTAAGAAATTGGCAATCAAAGCATGGCTAAATGGGTTATTACTCGACAGGTTGGTAACAACATCGCCTGTTTGAATTAGATTTTGTGAATTAAAACTCTGTAAATCTATAGGGGGCGATAAAAATAAACCTACGGTCAACATGACGATCGCAATTCCCAGTCCAACTAGGTTGGGTGCGATCGCTAGATCGAATAAAGCCCGCCGATGGGGAATATAAGATCTAATGCCTGTAAAGGTTCCTAATACGCCAAGCCCACCAAAGGCAGGCATGACATAGGGCAATGAGAGCTTGAGCCGATAGTGCTTTGCCACAAAATAACGGACGATTTCCCTAGCGCCAATCTGAAGCCCTATCGCCAAACTGTAGGATATTCCTGCCAGTAGGGTAGTTGGTAAGGTCGGTAATGTCAGTCCTTCAAGACGATCGATGTTGAGGGCAAGGAGTCCACCCGCCAGTAGTGTGGCAATCGCGGTGGCGATCGCGAGGATTACAGCGAGACCCGTCTCAAATTTTCGTTTGCGCGTTTCCGCAGTTTGCTGTTGGCTAGAGACCTCAGCAGCCAATCCCAAAGCAGGGTTGGGAATAATCAGGAAGGCATATCGGGTGTCTGGGGAAGCTTCGGGCGCAATGGGATGTTCTTGCAAGATGGGCAAGAAGCGATCGCCAAAATTTGTCTTTAGATTCTCAGCAACAACTTTATACGCCTTGGCACTTGAGTCTCGATCGGTGACACGCAACATGCCCCGACAGGCGATCGCTCTTGGTTGATAGGCGATCGCCTGCAAATAAAACACAGATAAAGGGAAGCAATTTCTAAAGGTTGTTTCCTCTTCTTTGGTCAGCAGGGGCAGATCGTTTTTGGCTCGATCTTGTAATGCATCAGCAGACAGATCGAGCGACGGTTTAATTCCTAGATTTTGGGCATTTTCTAGAGGGTTTTGTCGATCTTGGTGGGTTAAGCCTAAATAGAGCCAAGCACAGATGATAAACACCACCAATAGGAGCAAGTTAGGAAAAGGTTGCGCGATCGTCAAAGTCCAAGCCACAAATAAGCTCGGACAAAACAAGAGAACGATCCAAAGTAGAATCCTTGTCCTCGTTGGCTCGAGCCGCAAACTCATATAGCCTGCAATGCTTCCCAGCAGCAGAAATACTAGCAAATCAGCTAGACTCATAGACTATTTCCCAGTCGGCTTTTCACCGCGCAAAAATGTTTCTACCAAGGCAACATCCTCCGAACTACCAATAAACAAGGGAGTGCGGCTATGCAACTTTTGGGGCACGACATCTAAAATTTCTTGTTTCCCTGTGGTAGCCCGACCACCCGCTTGCGTCACTAAAAATGCCAAGGGGGCTGATTCGTATAACAGCCGTAATTTGCCATCAAGATGACCGACTATGCCTGGATAGAGAAATATCCCCCCTTGAAACAGGATGCGATGAATATCGGCAACCAATGCCCCAGAATAGCGAGCTGAGTAACCAGGTTGGCGATGAATGTAGCGCACGTATTCCCGAATATTATCTTCCCACTGCCAAAAGTTGCCCTCGTTGATGCTGTAGGTAGGCCCGTGGGACGGAATGCGTACATGCTCTTGCGATAGGACAAATTCGCCAAAGCTAGGATCTAGGGTAAAGGAATGCACGCCCTTACCGATGGAATAGACCAGCATCGTACTGGAACCATAAAGGATATAGCCTGCGGCAATTTGCTTATGTCCGTTTTGGAGTAAATCTAAAGCTTCACCCGATTCATCTAGCCCCTCTTGTTGGCGTACCGAAAAAATCGAGCCCACCGCTAAATTTGCATCGATATTACTCGAACCATCAATTGGGTCAAACAGCAAAGTATAGCGACCGATGGGGCAATTTTCGGGTAAATAATAGGGCTTTTCCATTTCTTCGGAAGCGAGGCGGCAAACCAAGCCACTTTGCTCAAAAGCACGGATAAATATACGGTTCGCATACTGATCCATTTTTTTGACGGCTTCTCCCTGCACGTTGACTTCACCTGTCACGCCTAGGGCATCTTCGACCAAACCCGCACGGCTTAAGTGTCTGGAAACCATCTTACCTGCCAAGCCAATCCGACTCATGAGGGCGCTCAAGTCATAGGCGTCTGCAGAATAAGAGCCAAGATGGGATAAAACATGGCGAGAGAGGGTCGTGAAGTCTCGACCAAGGGCAATTTCCTGATCGGGATTGAGTTCTATAGAATCGCTCATAATTTTTTAGCTATTCGCAGCAAGAGACTTCTTCCTTTCAGTCTAACCTGCATTATCCATGAGAATTGGCAAAAACACTCAAAAGCCTTACTGAAAAATGATTCTAGCGAATCGCTCAAACCTACATTCAGCAGGTTATTTAGAGCAAAAAATAATATTTATCTGAAAAAGCACCAAGAAACTGCAAAATATGATGATCTTCTGCAAGAAAAATATTACAAAGCTAAAACTTATGTATATAGAAGGTGGTATTGACGGACTAGTGCCACAAGGAATCGCTGAGCTAAACCCACTTAACACCTTCGCAAACCCATCAAGCCAAGGCGCAGCCTCACTCTATTCCCCCATTAACTTTTGAATTCCAAGATTCCATTTCAACCCCTCAATCCGATCGCAACCCCTTGCCAGTCTTAGCTTTTCAAAAATCTATTTTGGGTCAAGACTCCTACACAGCCTCTCCATCAATTTCATTAGGGGCTGACTCAAATCCCGAACTTCTCCACCCAGACATATCCTTCAATCTCAACACTCCTGTTCGCTTCGACCCCTTTACTGGAATACTTTCAACCCAAGCAGACAGCAGAGACAATATTCTCCACGAAGCGATCGACACACAAGGCTATTACGAACTCAATCTGGACGGACTTCTGTTTTCTAGCGAGATGTGCTTGGAGTTGCGGCGGAACGCATCTTAAAAGGAATCGCTTCAGCCGCTAATTTTTCTTGACGCTCTTGGTTCGCACCATGACTTGACGCAGTAAAGAGTTTTGAGAAGTTCAGTCAGGCTAAAATCTCAGGTTAAAATCTCAGTGTAAATTCCTCAGTAGTCTTGCATGAATTTATGATGCGATCGCAAATCATTCATTACGAACAAGTTGATTCGACCAATAGCGAAGCGTGGCGGTGGATCGATCTCGCTTCCGATGCCAACGCGAAGCAGCTAGAGGGAACCGCGATCGCTGCCAAACAGCAAACCAAGGGACGCGGGCAACGCGGACATACTTGGCAATCCGATCTGGGCGGTTTGTATTTATCGGTAATTGTGCAGCCCAATATTTCGGCAACCCACGCCAGTCAAATTACTTTGTGGAGTGCGTGGGGCATTGCGACGGCTCTGAATACCACTGGGGCAAATGTACGGATCAAATGGCTCAACGACCTGCTTGTCGATGGACGTAAACTGGGTGGCATTCTCACAGAAACCAGAATAGAGGCTGGGCTTGTCACCTATGCCGTGATTGGGATCGGGATTAATTGGTTAAACACTGTGCCCGATGGCGCGATCGCTTTGTCAGATTTAGCCACGAATATTACCGACCTCGATCGCTTGACGGAGCTTGTCTTAGGTGGGGTGATGCAAGGACGCGATCGCTTTGCCCGTGAAGGAATCGAGCCAATTTTGTCAGACTATGTTACATTACTCAGCGAGCGATCGGTTACGACCCAACACTTAGGACGGGAACATAAAGGTTACATTTCCGACATTACAACAACTGGCGATCTTGTCGTAATATGGGAGGGCAGTTCGCAGCCTTCGATTTATAGACCTGGTACATTTTCGCTAGGTTATGATTCGCTAGGTTAACAGAGGTAAGCACTAGGTTTACTCTAGGTTTATTCAAGGGCTAGGCAATCAAACCGTCACACCTAGAAACTTGACCTAAAAATTTGACCTAAAAAAACCATCTCCGAAACTATCCCATGAAACAACTTAGGAAGATGCCCCAACAATCACTGCTAAAACTATCTCTGCTCAGCCTTTGCCTTTCCATGAGTGGAAATGTCATGCTCGTCACAGGACTTGGTGACGCCCAAGCAGCTAAAAAATCGGCAATTTCCCCAGAAGTCACTGCCCCAAATCCAGCACCAAGAGTTGCCCCAACCCCTGAGCCAGTAGAAGCACCACAGCCTCAAATTGACAGGTCTGCCCCTGCGATCGAGATTCAAACCAGTAGCCCTAGTACGCGTAGCAATACCCAAGGCAATACCCAAAGCAATAAGCGAGGCGCAACCTCTGAGCCTTCTATAGTCGAGATCCAATCCCGTCAACCGCAATCCTCAGCTACGAAACCAGCCTCGGGTAATAGCAACTCAGGGAATGTCGAGATTGTGTTTGAAAGTCGTAAGTCAGGCTGTCAAGCCAGAGGTCAGGATCTAGGCAGCCGTCAAGCCAATTTGTGCGCTCCCGAAGTTGAGATTGCCAGAAATGCGCCCACCAACTTGATCTATTCATCCACAGGAGAACCCGTTGTACAGGTGCGTAAACTGACTCGATCTGAGATTGAGTCCATGAGTGTTCCCAGTAATGGCGATAAGCGGATGTTGTTCCCTTTATCGATTCCAGCGATTATTAGTTCCTCTTTTGGCTATCGCGTACACCCGATTACCCAAGCCGTAAAATTCCATCAAGGTACAGATATCGCTGCCGCAGAAGGAACTCCCGTTGTCGCAGCCTATAGTGGTAAGGTGGAAATTTCTGGATGGCTAGGTGGTTACGGTCTGGCGGTTGTAATTTCCCATGGTGACACCCACGAAACTCGCTATGCACACCTTTCGGAAGTATTTGTCAAACCCGGCCAAGTCGTCAAACAGGGCACTGTGATTGGTTTGGTGGGTACTACTGGCTTCTCTACTGGTCCCCACCTCCACTTTGAGCTATGGGAGAGAATCAGAGGAGAATGGACGGTCATGGATCCCACTTCCCATTTGATTTTGGCTCTAGATCGGTTGAATACTTACTTAGCACAGCTCAATAATCCTGAAAGTGCCAAACCTAGTGTTAAACCTAGTATCAATGGCAAACCTAGTATTAATAAACTTGGAACGAAAAAGCCTGTGATTGATATTCTGGGGATGGCTAGACTGTTCGCTAAAACCGCAAAGGGATAAGAAAATCGGCATAATTAAACGGTAGGATGTTTTAGTTGCAAGCATAACGCATCCTACCCTTATTCATCATGGGTTACGCGATCGCTAACCCATCCTACAATGATTCATTTTAAATCCACCGACTTAACTTAAACGGATGAAACTAGCGTTTATTATCGACCCGATCGCAAAGCTCGACCCCACCCATGATACGAGCGTCACCTTGATGGAAGCTGCTTGTCATAGAGGGTATGAGGTATTCGTCACCAATGTGGAATCTCTCAGCGTAATTGGGGGTAAAGCTTGGGCATTGTTACAACCCGTTGTGGTTCATCCTGTGGAACTGGTGGATGGTAAATGGGTTGCGCCTCATCCTTGGTACGAGCTTAAGACAGGTAAGTTTCAAGCGCTTGAAACAATGCAGGTTGTGTGGATGCGTCCCGATCCACCCGTCACGGTCAACTACATTTATGCGACCTATATCCTCGATTACGTCGATCCGAAGCAAACCCTTGTTGTAAATTCTCCCGCAGGAATTCGCTCGGCAAATGAGAAGGTCTATGCCCTGCAATTTCAGGATGTGGTGCCTGAAACGATCGTCACCAGCGATAAGGAAGTCATTCGCAAGTTTGTCGCCTCCAAAACCGAAGCGATTCTAAAACCCCTAGATGGCAAGGGTGGAGAAGGAATTCTGTTTGCACAGCAGGGCGATCGCAACTTAAACTCTCTGATCGAGATGAGTACCAAATTTGGCACAACGCCGATTATGGTGCAAGCCTATCTCCCCGCTGCCCAAGAGGGAGACAAGCGGATTATTCTCTTAGATGGCGAACCGATCGGAGCCGTCAATCGCGTCCCCCGTTCGGGCGAGTTTCGCGGCAATATGGCAGCAGGCGGAAATGCCGTGAAGAGCAAGATTAGCAAAAAAGAAAAGGAAATCTGTGCCAGACTCGCGCCCAAGCTGCGCCAAGATGGACTGGTGTTTGTGGGAATTGATGTAATTGGTGGCTATCTCACAGAAGTGAATGTCACAAGTCCAACGGGTTTAAGAGAAATCGATCGCCTTGATGGGGTGAGATTGGGCGATCGCGTCATGGACTGGCTGGCGGAAAAGGTGAAATCCTAAACTAACGTCGCCATCTTGTCGTACCGTCGGGTTGATCGATCAGGATAATATTCATGGCTTTGAGTTCGTCGCGCAGGCGATCGCTTTCCTTCCAATTTTTTGTCCGTCTTGCTTCCACTCGCTGCTCAACCATTCGGTTGATTTCACCATCTTTAAGATCTTCAAACATTTTTTCTCCAGCCGAAGGTGGAAGTTGAATGCCAGTCTCTTGAAGAGGTTCTGCTTCCAGTCCTAATAGATCAGTTAGGTATTTAAGAGTCTTCCAAATTTGTGCAAGTTTATCAACCTCAGTAACTATTTTGCCTGTATGTACAAAAACATTTCTCTCTGTACTTAGTTTCTTGGCAAGTTCAAACACTACTGAGAGTGCTATGGAAGTATTAAAATCATCATCCATTGCTGCATTGAAGCGATTCACCATCTCACTATCAAGCTGAGCTTCTGAAGCTAACTCTAGCAGTTTTTTGTCAGCAAACCTCAACCCGATTTCAATAGTTTCCCATCCTTTGGTGGCAGCATTGATTGCTTCTTCAGTAAAATCAATTGGTTGGCGATAGTGAGATTGCAGGATGAATAAACGGATTGCCATTGGATCGTAATGTGTTGAAAGTGCGCGAATTGTGGTGAAGTTACCGAGAGATTTAGACATCTTCTCGCCTTCAATATTCACAAAGCCGTTATGCATCCAGTAATTAGCTAAAGGTTGATGGGTGGCGGCTTCTGATTGAGCGATTTCGTTCTCATGATGGGGGAACTGTAGATCGGCTCCACCTGAATGAATGTCAATGCGATCGCCTAGACGCGATCGCACCATTGCTGAGCATTCGATATGCCAACCTGGGCGACCGTTGCCCCAAGGCGACTCCCAGAAAGGTTCGTCGGGCTTGGCAGATTTCCACAAAGCAAAGTCAAAGGGATAGTGTTTTAGGGGTTCATCCCCATCGACGCGACCGCTTGCCCCTGCGCGCATATCCTCTAGTTTGCGTCCTGATAGCTTGCCATAGTTGGGGAATTTCTGTACGGCATAGTAGACATCGCCGCTCACCGCATAGGCGTAGCCCGATTGTTCTAACGTTTGAATCAACTCAATAATCGCTGAAATCGACTCTGTGGCACGCGGATATTCGTCGGCTGGAAGGATGTTTAGATTTGCCATATCCAAGTCATAGGCAGCGATGAACTCCTCAGCCAAGGCTTGCATGGTAATGCCACGCTCTTTGGCACGATTGAGGATTTTGTCGTCGATGTCGGTGATATTTTGCACGTATCGCACCTCATATTTGGTGGATAGGTATCGCCGCACCATATCCCACACCACATAGGCCCGAGCATGACCCAAGTGGCAATAGTCATAGACGGTGACGCCACAGACATACATTTTCACCTTGCCAGCTTCTAGGGGTGTAAAATCTTCTTTTTTGCGGGTAAGGGAATTGTAAATACGAAGGGTCACGATGCTTTTTCCTGATTGTGATTGCGAGGGACTCGATTAAACAGCCCCTATTGTAGATCTTGGAGCCGCTTTTGAATAGTTACGCGCAGCGATCGCGTCGCTGCGATTTCCCCAGTTTGACAGGCTTGCAAAAATTCATAGAGATCTGTTTTCGTAACGATTGGAAATGTAGGGCTGGTTTCAACGGTCTGATAGGTTTGCCCTTGTAGCACATAAATTTCTAAGACTTGGCCGTTGTAACGCCAAAACTCTGGCACGCCCATGCTGGCATATAGTGCGGGTTTGTTGATATCCATATGTGTAATGTCTACCTCCACAACAATATCGGGCGGCGGATCTTGATTGAGATCGACGATTTTCCCTGCTACAAGTGGTTGATTTTGAATGTAAAAGCTGCGATCGGGTTCTGCGCCTTTCTGGAGATCTTCGCGGTTGAGCGTAGTTGAACCCATTGACTTAATTTCATATCCCATGACCTCCACCAGAACGCGAACGAACAAACCGATTAATTCACCTGCGTTATCATGCTGTTCGAGAGGCATTCTAATCTCCAATGTACCTTGGTCGTAAGCTAATCGTGCCGTGCGGCGATCGCCCAATTCTGTAAGAATTTGCAGGTAGGTTTCCCAAGAAATATGATGGAGCACCACTCTCTGAGCAGTAGGTACTTTATTTGCTGGAGGATTCGGTAGAACGTTTGTAATCATAGTCAATGGGAAATAGACAATCTCTAGACTCGCTGGATCTGCCCGTAGTTGCCCAACTCCCCCTACAGGATTGCTCGAATCTGTTCCTTGAATTTTCGCACTGTGGCACGTTGACCGATTTCGTAGCTTTGTTCGATATAGGTGGGAATTTCAGCAATGGGAAATAGGGGCAAGGCTAGACTTTGCTGCGATCGCTTGTACTTGCCTTCTTGCAGTTGATAAACCTCCAAAACTTTTTTGCGATATCGCCATAGCTCTGGTACTTCAATAGAGGCATACAAAGAGAATTTATCTAATGAAGAACTGGTGTGGTCTGACTCAATCACTAAGTCTGGGGGTGGGTTTTCAGGCAAGCGAATATTCCTAATTCCTCTAACTTTTAGCTCATTTTGAATATAAAAACAGGTGTCAGGCTCAACCGCACGACTCAGATCGACTCGCTCTAGCTTTAGAGAGCCAAGTTGCATAATCTCAATTTCTAAGCGATCTGCCATTGCAGTCACCAGATCGGCAATGACAATTTTGGGTTGCTCATGTTCTTGTAAAGGCATTCTCAACTCCAACACACCGCGATCGTAAGCAATTCGGCAAACTCGATTATCCCCTAGCTCAGCCATCAATTTTTGATAGGCTTGCCAACTAAGATCTTGCAATCTGATAAATTGCTGCTCTCGAATTTGAGCTTCGGTAACAATTGGTAGTGTGGTTGTCATAAACCTCAAAATTAGCGCCGAAATGTTTAGACATGATTTAATTCTACTTCTTTAAAAAAGCAACTCCTAGCACCTGTGTGACAGGCGATATTCCCGACCTGCTCGATTTTGATCAAGAGCGTATCGGCATCGCAGTCATAAAATAGCTGTTTCACTTTTTGGATATGACCTGATGTTGCGCCTTTGTGCCAAAGTTCGGAACGCGAGCGACTCCAATAATGGGCTTCGCCTGTAGCAACGGTTAAGGCGATCGATTCGCGATTCATCCATGCCATCATCAGCACAGACCCATCTTGATAATCCTGCGCGATCGCAGGAATCAAGCCATTTGCATCATATTCAAGATTGGCAATCCAATCAGAGTTTGGAGTCATATTTGTCATCACAAAATACCCAAGGAATAAAACTAAGGAATCTTAACATTCGTGTTGAGTTTAAAGCTATTGATAATTGTGTTAATAGAAGTTTTTAATCGAGGGAACTGTTCAGCTAAGACCCCAGTTGTCAAGAGTGTGACTTTATTATCTTTCTTCCAGATAAAACTATTTCCCTGAATTCTTGCCGTAGCTCCTTTAATCGTCTCATCAAATCCCCAGACGATTTCAATACTGCCATCGGGCTGAGCGATCGGCGCATCCAGCGAGAAACCTGGTTTAGAGCCAAAAGTATTCTTTAAGAAGGTTTGGAGAAGCTCAGTCAATTTATCAGGTGTTGAGTCAGCAGGAGCTTTAAAAATATCAACGGCAATGAGAGCGTTTTGGGTGGGGTCAAACCAGACAACAATGACTTCTCCAGGTTTACTCGTGTCTGTAGGTGTCCATCCTGTAGGTATGGAAATCTCAAACAAGCCTGAGCTATGTTTAAAAGTATTGAAGGATGTGATTTTTACCTGTTGGAACTTCTTAGAGGAATCATTCCCCGCATTTGCTTCTGTCGTTGGCTCAGGTGTAGGAGATGCCTCTGGAGTTGGCGAGGTATCGATACTGATAGGGGTTTTCTGAGAATCAGGATTCCCTTTTGTCGTTTGCACGGATTGACCAGAATTTGGTAATAATTTAGGGACGACAAAAAGTCCTATGACACCAAGAACGACCATACCTGCGCCAATCAAAGCTCCTAATATTACAGAGGGATTTGAAGGAGAGGATTGAGAACTTGGTTGGGAAGTAGAAGGTTGAGGATTTGGCGGATAAAACGATTGAGGAGTTACAGGTACGGTATTTTGCTGAGAATGAGGCAGGGGACTTGGTTGATAGTTGGCTGGTGGCTGATTTTGAGGCGAAGCAGAAGAAATAATCGTTGCAGGGGCAGATGAAGCCAATCCAGGTGTAGTTGGACGAGCGGGCGATGCGATCGCTGGCTCGCCTCCACTAGAAACCCCACTAGAAACCCCACTAGAAACCACTGTGGGATCGCTATGGGTTGCGGGTGCATTAGCAACAGGATTAGCGATCGCTTTAAGCGCCTGTAATGCCTCAATGGCTGACTTATAGCGTTGGCTAAAGTGATAATGCACCATGGTCTGTAAAACATCCGCAAGCGCATCACTCACTTGGGCGCGATCGCGCCAAACAATTTCACCCGTATTCGGATCTTCAGGTAGCTGTTCGGGTTGAAGTCCAGTAAGAGCTTGAATTCCAATCATGCCCACAGCATAGACGTCACTGCTCAGCCTAGGCTTACCCTTGGCTTGCTCGCTGGGCATATAACCTGGGGATCCAATGCATACCGTAACATTGGTTTGCCCCTGCGAGTCCACACCTAAAAGACTGACATCTTTGACTGCGCCAAAATCGATTAAGACAATCTTTCGGTCTCGGTTTCGACGCATCAAGTTTTGCAGCTTGATATCGCGATGAATCACATTGTTTTGATGTACAAATGCTAAAACATCAAGGATTTCTAGCAAAAGGTTAATGACTTCATACTCAGGCAACTTTCTGCCTGCTTGAATCTCTACAGCTAAATTATGACCATCGACAAACTCTTCAACTAAGTAAAAACCGTCCCCTTCCTCAAAGTGGGCAAATAAATCTGGAATCTGCGGATGTGCATTCCCTAATTTGTATAAATATTCTGCCTCGCGTTCAAAAAGACTCTTAGCCACGGGTAAAACGCCAGGCGATGTATCTTTAGGCTTTAGCTGTTTAACCACACATTTAGGGCTACCGGGCAAATCTCTGTCTACCGCCAGGTAAGTATCACCAAATCCCCCACTGCCCAATACTTCTGTAATGGAATAACGATTTCTCAGGGTTGTGCCAACTAGCATAATTTTAGGCTGGTATGTTGATCTGGTCAGTATGACGAGGCGATCGCAATCGCGTTGTAAACCAATTTTGGCACAAGCGACGATGTAGTGACAAGCAACCAGCCAAAGCGCTTAATTTGGGGGCTAAAGTTTAAACGTAAGCTACATAAGTCCTAAAAAGCTTGTTGTAGCTTGACCACTAAAGCTCGAGCCGTATCGTTTTCAGGTCCTGCAACTGCAAAAAACACAATTTTATTACTCGTAACACAACGAATGGAAGCGCTATATCGTCCGTTAGCGGCAAAAGCTCCACTGCCAATCAACTCAAGATGCTCCCTAAAGCCTGCCCTTCTCAGTGCCGCAGCAGCATTATCAACACATGCTTTTTGGCTTAAGTTTGTATCTTTAATGTGATTGAAAATCGTATTCCAATCCTGAGATAGATCGGGTGGGGGAGTAGCTCCTGTCGTAGGCTTTGGTGTCGGGTTTTTGGGGATATCGGTATTCGTGGGAGTTTTTGGAGAAGAGAGATCGGTATTCCCATTTGTAGTTTGTACCGATTGCCCCGAATTAGGTAATAACTTAGGAACGACCCAAAAGCCTGCAGCACCAAGAATTACAAGACCAGCACCCACGATCGCTCCAATGAATATCGAGGAATTCGATGAGGATGGTTGTGACGATTGAAAAGGTTGAGGTTGAGAATCAGAAGGATGAGGTGGATAAAACGATTGAGGCGTTACAGGGACAGTATTTGATTGAGAACTAGTAACAGGAACTGGTGGGTAGGTTGGAGGCTGCGCGGTCGGAACGATTGTATCAGGGGCAGTTGCCCCTGGAGTGACTGGATGAGAAGGTGGCGTATAGGCAACATCGGGCGAAGCAGAAATAACTGTAGAAGCATCATGTTGAGAGTCTAGACTTGCGGCGGAACTCATCCTGAAAGGAATCGCTTTGAGTGACTCTAATGCTTCAACCGCCGACTTATAACGTTGACTAAAGTGATAGTGCACCATTGTCTGTAAAACATTCGCAAGCGCATCACTTACTTGGGCGAGATCGCGCCAAACAATCTCGCCCGTATTCGGATCTTCAGGAAACTGCTCGGGTTGGAGTCCAGTTAATGCTTGAATTCCTATGATGCCAACGGCATAAACATCACTGCTCAGCCTAGGCTTACCCTTTGCCTGCTCGCTAGGCATATAACCTGGCGAACCAATGCTGACCGTAGCATTCGTTCTTCCTTGCGAATCTATGCCTAAAACACTGATATCTTTGACCGATCCAAAGTCAATTAGTACAATCTTCTCATCGCGGTTTCGTCGCATCAAATTTTGCAGCTTGATATCGCGATGAATCACATTATTTTGATGTACAAATGCCAATACTTCAAGAATCTCTAGCAGAAGACGAATGACTTCATGCTCTGACCATCTGATACCCACTGAAACCTCTACTGTGAGGTTATGACCATCGATAAACTCTTCAACTAAGTAAAAATCTTCCCCTTCTTCAAAATGGGCAAACAACTCAGGAATCTGGGGATGAGCCTTGCCTAGTTTGTATAAATATTCAGCCTCACGCTCAAATAAACTCTTAGCTACTGGTAAAACACCAGGAGAGGTATCTTTGGGCTTTAACTGTTTAACCACACATTTAGGGCTGCCCGGTAAATCTCTGTCTATCGCTAGGTAGGTATCACCAAACCCCCCACTGCCCAATACTGCTGTAATGGTGTAGCGATTTCTCAGGGTTGTGCCAACTAGCATAATTTTGGGCGGTCTGATGATTTGGTAAGCATGACGACGCGATCGCCGACCCTAACACTAATTTTGGCACAAACTCTGCTGTGCTGACAAACCAAAATGTTTGAATTACAGCCTATCTAAATAACGAATCAATGCATTGATATCCCACAGGTTTGGGGGATATCCTTCTAAAGGCTAAGGAACTTTTGTGGCAGCATCAACTTTAAAGCTGTTCACAATCTTGTTAAACGAATCTTGTAAAGTCGGAAATTGTGCCTCAATGGCTCCCGTTGTGAGTAAAGATGCTTTATCTCCTTGTTTTGCGATAAAGCTATTCCCTTGAATTCTTGCAGTAACCCCTTTTACAGTCTCATCAAAGCCCCAGATAATTTGGATGCTACCATCAGGTTGTGGTGTTGGTTTTTCCATAGAGAAGCCAGGTTTGTTGCCAAACGTTGTTTTGAGAAAAGTCTGTAGCAACTCAGTCAACTTGTCAGGCGATCCACCTTCAGGAACCTTAAAGATATCTACAGCGATCAAAGCATTTTGTGTCGGATCGAACCACACAACAATCACTTCACCAGGTTTGCTTGTATCTGTAGGACTCCAACCGTTTGGAATATCGATTTGAAAAAGTCCAGAGCTATGTTTATAGGTTTTTAACCCATCGATCTTAACTTCTTGAAACTTTTGGGCTGAGTCTTGCGATGATTTGGTTTCTGTAGGTTTACCCACCGCTTTACTGTCATCTTTCTTGGTGTCATTGGGCTTGACAATTTCAGAATTAGATGAAGTTGTAGGAGACGAAGTTTCTTTGGGAACTGATGGTGTGCAGCCAGCAACGATCGCACTGGCTGACAATATCGAAGCAATCAGGTATCTAAGTCGCATTTTGACTACTCAAGCTTTTCAATATAATTAAACGGAGGCTGGGTTAGGGGCAACCGTAACGCATAAAATCGTTTAGCAGGATGGGCTACGCGATCGCTAACCCGTCCTACAATGATTCATTTTAAATCCACTGACCTAAACTTAACAAATGCTTTTAGAAGGAATGCTCTCCCAACTTAAAGTTAAATAAAGAGAGCATTCCCAAAGGTTTTAAAAACTAGGATTAAGGAACTTTAACGTCAGTGCTAATTTTTTGGCTGTTGGCAATCTTGGTGAAGGAATCTTTGAGCCCATCAAACTGGGATTCCAAAGAACCAAATGTGAGAATTGAAAGCTTGTCGCCTTTTTTCTCGATAAAGCTATTGCCTTGCAGCTTTGCCTTGAGACCTTGGGATGAAGCGGTTGCACTGAAAACAATCTGGACGCTGCCATCGGGTTGAGGCATGGGCTTACCCATCTCAAAATCAGGCTGAGAGCCAAACAGACCTTTGACAACAGTTTCTAGGACTTCAGGGAGCTTATCTACAGAGACATCATTTGGTGGGGTAAAGATATCGGCAGCAATCAAAGCATTGCCTGTAGGATCGGTCCAAAGCACGATGACTTCACCTGCTTTGCTGGAATCAGCTTCTTTCCAGCCCTTTGGCACTTGCATCTCAAAAACCCCAGATTTGTGTTTGTAGGGCTCAAGCTGATCGATCGTTACCTTGGCAAATTTATCGCTAGAGTCCGTTGCTTTTGGGCTAGCTGAAGTTGTAGGAGTAGCTGAAGTTGTAGGGGCTTTTGGGGTAGCTGAGGCTGTGGCTGTAGAAGTAGCAACAGGACTTGTTGTTGCCACAGGTGCTGTAGGGGTACAGGCGGCAAGGGCAATGCTTCCCGACAAAACCGATAAAGCCGCGATCGCTGTATGTTTCAAGCGCAATGATTTAAAATTCATGATCGATTTCCTCACACTTGTAATAAGTAAAAAAACTCACCTACGATGTTAGCATCTAGGCATAAAACATAACAAAAGTTGAAATCACAAATGCCCCAATATATGCATGCAAGTGTCCTGAAATCGTTTCTGGATAGGGAACTCACCCCAGAGTTTTACAACTATTGAGCGTTGCGATCGTATTGAATTCATCGGGAGCTATAGATGGCAGTTAATATAGATAAAGTCAGTAAGTTCGTCTCAAATTTATCTCTATGATGTCAACCCTATTAGACAATCGCTATCGCGTACTACAGGTACTGGGAGGGGGTGGCTTTGGTGAGACATTTTTGGCTGAAGATACCAAGATGCCGTCAAATCGCCACTGCGTGATTAAGCAGTTAAAGCCGATCGCCGACGATCCAAAAATGTATAAGCTTTTGCAAGATCGGTTTCAAAGAGAGGCAGCGATTTTAGAGGATCTGGGCGAACTACATCCCTACATTCCAAAGCTTTATGCCAGCTTTACGGAAAATGGCAAGTTCTACCTCGTACAAGAATGGATTGACGGACAAACACTGACTGCCAAGTTGAAGTCTGAAGGAGAATTAGATGAGGCGACCGTAAAGACTATACTAGCTAGTATTCTGCAAATTTTAGACTACGTGCATGGTAAGGGCATTATCCATCGCGACATTAAACCCGACAATATTATTCTGCGTGCGTCCGATCGCCATCCCGTTCTGATTGACTTTGGTGCTGTTAAGGAAACTGTGAGTACGGGGCTCAATCCCAAACAGGTGGTTAGCTCGATCATCATTGGTACGCCTGGGTTTATGGCATCGGAACAGGCGGCAGGAAGACCTTTCTTTGCTAGCGATATTTATAGCTTAGGGCTCACGGCAATTTATATGCTGACGGGTAAACTTCCTCAAGAACTAGGAACAGATACCCATACAGGTGAAGTCTGTTGGCACGAGTATGCGTCTCAAGTTAGTCTTGGCTTAAAAGCCACCATCGATCGCGCCATTCAGTTTCATCCTCGCGATCGCTTTACCAGTGCTAAAGAAATGCTGAGTGCGTTGCAATCGGACGATCGCACGGCAATGATGGCGGCTTCGACCCTGCCTACAGTGGCAATCGCAGCCCATCAGGGGAACCGCATTCCTTCCCAATTACCTGACTCAGAAGCACAAAAACAGTTCTATAGGACTTCAGTAGAAGGAAATGGAGATACGCTAGTACCAACCTTGGGTAGAAGGCTTAGTGCCAAGCGATCGGGCATAGCCACTTTTCTAGTTATTTTATCCATTGGGATGCTGGGAACGTTGGGATTTTTTATTGCAAAAAACGTAAAATTCAATCTGGGACAGAATATTGGTGCTGGCACGCCCAGTCCCACAGAATCTGTTCCGTCAAACCCACAACTTCCTTCTTTCTACTTTCTGGCTGATTCGGCATTTCAAGAAAAGGCTAGAGCTGAGAGTCAAGTGAAATCGCTGCGGGATGAGGGATACAATCAAGCCAATTCATTTTTGCTAACTGACTATCCTAACTTAGGAGACAAAAAATTTTTCCAAGTTTATATCGATCGCTTTGATAATATAGACCGCTGTATTGCCCAGTTAAAAATCTACGGTCAAAAGAAGCCAGATGTCTATTGTGCCTTTGCCAGCAAGGATGCTAATGCTTCTATCCAGAGAGTTACTGCGGCGGATGTCATTCCTAAGCCCAAGCCCACAGCCGTAGCTGGCATATCACCAGAGCAGGGTGTCAGAGATTACTATGGTCTAATTAACGAGCGCAAGTACGATCTAGCATGGAAGCGTCTATCACCAAAGTTTCAAGTCAATACAGCCAAAGGAAATGATAGCTTTTTGGATTGGTGGAAACAAATTGATAAGGTAAGCATTGACAAGATTCGACTAGTTAATCAAACTTCCAACTCCGCAATTGTAGATGCAGATTTGGCATACTACAAAAAAAGTGGTGTTTTTCCTGAGACCCTGCGAATTACCATGACTTGGGATGAACCTACCAATACGTGGATTTTTACCGAAACCAAACCTAGATAAGCTTTATAGACCGAATAAGAAGAGGGATTGAGTCATGGGTGCGATCGCAATTGATTTTGGTAGCAGTAATACAGCGATCGCGCGATGGAATGTGGTGAGCGATCGACCCGAAACCTTGCGAATTCCAGATCTGAGCCGAACCTATCCTCACAATTTTCTGATTCCATCTTTAGTGTATTTGCAAGATGCAGCGCAGGGGCATGCTGAGATCGGGCAGATTGTGATTAATCGCGGCAAGGACATCGAAAACCCACGTTTCTTTGACCAACTCAAGCGGCGATTATCAAATGCAACGGGCTATATCCCCGAATTGGATGGTGTAAAGGTAACGCCAGAATTTGTCGGGCAGCTATTTTTAGATCGAGTTTTTAGCTGTTTGCGATCGCAGCAGATTCCGCTGACGGAAGTGATTTTTACCGTACCCGTGCAGTCCTACGAACGTTATTTGCGTTGGCTAGAAAATTGTGTGGATGAGTTTTTTACTGCTCAGCCTTCGAGTGGTAATTCGCGAGTGCGCCTACTGGATGAACCTACCGCTGCTGCTTTGGGCTATGCGATCGCACAGCCAAATTCGCTAGTGTTAGTGATTGACTTTGGTGGGGGAACTTTAGACCTAGCCTTGGCAAGAACTCCGCGTACAGAGAATCTATCGGAATGGGGTGAATATGTTGGGGAAGTTAACTCAGAATCTTCCCAAGCAGGCGATCGCGATCTGCCGTCGGATCGCAAAGTCGAGGTGATTGCCAAAACGGGGCAGGTTGTGGGTGGAGAAGATGTCAATCGCTGGCTACTGGAAGATTATTTAAGCAACCATGAAATTGAGGGAGTTTCGGGGAATTCCCATTTACTCCTCTCGCTGATGGAAAGGGTGAAAATCGCGCTTTCGACGGAGGATTCTGCATCAGAGGTATTTTTTGATATCGAGAAGCAGGAAATCCATGACATCCTGTACACGCGATCGCAGCTAGAGGAAATCCTCAAAAAGCGAGGTTTCTATCAAGTCCTGCAAGTGGCGATCGATGAGTTGGTGAAACGAGCTTTTAGCAAGGGAATTCTCAAAGGCGAAATCAAAAACATTTTGCTTGTGGGTGGTTCCACATTAATCCCCTCGGTGCGCGCCGTCATTGCTCGTAATTTCCCCCTAGCAACCCTCCATACCGACAAACCTTTTGAAGCAGTGGCTCATGGCGCGTTAATGCTAAATCATGGTACAAAAGTCCAAGATCACCTCTTCCATTCCTATGCGATTCGCTATTGGGATCGCCAATTGGAGCAATGGCAATACCAACCTTTATTCTTGAGGGGGCAAACCTACCCAACGCGCTACCCCTACGAAATTTTCTTGCGGGCCTCTCAACCCGATCAGGAGTCGATTGAGTTGGTGATTGGCGAAATAGAAAAACGGGTATCTGGATCGGCAGAAATCATTTTTGATGGCGATCGTCTCGTCACAAAAATCGAGTCTGCGGCTTCGGAAGTATTTCTTGCCTTAGGTGAGAACAATGCTCCTCAAGCAATCGCACGACTAGACCCCCTAGGACAGCCAGGCAGCGATCGCTTACAGGTTCTGTTTGAAATTAGCGAACAAAGGGAATTGCTGATTACGGCGATCGATCTCGCTACGCAAAAAAAGCTAATCGCAAATCAATCTGTGGCAAAATTACGCTAGGTATTACGCTAGGTAAAGGAACTCAATACTGACAAGCATGGATAATCTCAGTAAATCGCTCAAGCAGTATTTTGGGTATGACAACTTTCGCCTCGGGCAACGCGAAATCATTGAAGCCGTGCTAGCGGGAAGAGATACGATCGCGATTATGCCCACGGGAGGTGGTAAGTCGATTTGCTTCCAGTTGCCTGCCCTCATCCAAACGGGGATTACAATCGTGGTTTCGCCGCTGATTGCCTTGATGCAAGATCAGGTGGCAGCCTTGCAAGAGAATGGCATTGCCGCTACATTTCTCAACAGCAGCATCGCACAGAACGAAGTGGCAACGCGATCGCAATCGATTCTAGAAGGTCGTACCAAACTCGTCTATGTTGCGCCCGAGCGCCTGTTTTCAGAACGATTTTTACAGTTTCTCGATGAGGTGCGCGATCTCGTCGGCATCGCTGGCTTTGCGATCGACGAAGCCCACTGCGTATCGGAATGGGGACATGATTTTCGCCCAGAATATCGTCAGCTAGCCCAACTACGCGATCGCTATCCCCATGTTCCTGCGATCGCCCTGACTGCCACCGCCACCGATCGGGTGCGACAGGATATTTCTAACCAACTGCAACTGCGCCAGCCCTTTGTGCATCTTGCCAGCTTCGATCGCCCCAATCTGTACTACGAAGTTGTGGAGAAAAAAAGCGAGCGCGATACCTACGCCAAGCTCTTGCAGCAGGTTCGCCTTCAATCTGGTGCTGGTATCGTCTATTGCCTCAGCCGCAAACGAGTCGATGAAATTGCCCAGAGGCTCCAAGAAGATGGAATCGATGCAATTCCCTACCACGCAGGCATGAACGCCAGCGAACGGGAAACCAATCAAATCCGTTGGATTCGCGATGATGCAAGGATTATGGTTGCCACGATCGCCTTTGGCATGGGCATTAACAAGCCCGATGTTCGCTTTGTAATTCATTACGACCTGCCGCGCACGATTGAGGGCTATTACCAAGAGTCGGGACGAGCGGGTAGGGATGGCGAACCTTCGCGCTGTACGCTATTTTTTGGGTATCGCGATATCGAAACCGTTAAATATCTGATCGCCCAAAAAGTCGATCCGCAGTCGGGCGAACCTCTAGAAGCCGAACAGCGCATCGCCCATCAGCAACTGCGCCAAACCCTCGACTATGCCGAAGGATTGGAATGTCGCCGCACGATTTTATTGCGCTATTTTGGTGAAACCCATACGGGAAATTGCGATCGATGCGATAACTGTCGATCGCCAAGACCGCTCAAAGATTGGACAGTCGAAGCACAGAAGTTTCTCTCCTGTGTGGCGCGTACCCAAGAAAAATTTGGTATGACCTATATCATTGATGTGCTGAGAGGTTCGCGTAAGGAAAAGATTTTACAACATGGTCACGAAAAGCTCTCTACCTATGGTATTGGCAAGGATTGGAGTGCCGACAACTGGAAGCAACTGGCGCGATCGCTGCTCCATCAAGGCTTAATCAACCAAACCACAGATGGCTTTGCCATTCTCAAGCTCAACCCACTAAGTTGGGAAGTGATGCGCAAACAACGTTCTGTCATGCTGGCTCTAGAACCCAAAGCAGACGGCGCAACTTCCTCAAATCCCAGTTCCACTGAAGGTTCGGAACGCTCAGAACGCGAATTCACGAGAGATGCCGAACTGCTTTACGATCGGCTACTTGCCCTGCGCAAACGACTGGCTAAAGAACAAAATGTCCCACCCTATATCATTTTTCATGACTCGACAATTCGGACGATGGCAAAAGATCGACCCACTACCCTAGAGGCATTTGGCAAACTGTCTGGCGTGGGTACGCGCAAACTGGAACAGTATGGCGAAATTTTTGTGGCGGCGATTCTCGAATACGAGCAAGCTAGTATTCCCAGTCCGCGAAATAAATTTTCGACCACCCAATTGGAAACCTTAGCGCTGTTCGATCGCGGCTTAGATATCGAAGCGATCGCCCGCGATCGCAACCTCAAAACCAGTACGATATGGGCGCATCTATCAGAGGCAGTCAATCTAGGACATGCGATCGACCCCGATCGCCTCATTTCTCCTCCACGTCAAGCCACCATTCGCGATGCGATCGCCAAACTTGGCATGACATCCCTCAAACCAGTTTTTGAACATTTAGAAGGTGCATACAGCTACGACGAACTTCGCTTTATGGCTGCGATCGCGCGTATGGAATTAGGCGAACAGAGTTAGGTAACTGATGATGGAACACCCTATGGAAGCATATTTTTGCGTGCAAACCTTATTATTTCCCTACTGGAATAGAGGCAATTATGAAAGATAAATGGCAAACTTTATTAAAAAGTTTAGAAATCAAATCAGGTTCTTATCTACCTCCCTCTTTATTAATATGACTTTAGCTTCTTCACTCTAGCCTTTTCAACACTTTTGTGACACTACCAGCAAAATTTGGTACTACTCATATTGGTTTGCTAGAAGATGAGAGTATAACCAAGAGTATGACAGGACTCTTTCAATTCTAAAAAAGAAATGTTTGAATCGATAGCTCCTAATATTTTCATAGATCTAGCTATGGGTGTATTACTGTTTGGTAGCATTGCTCTTTTTCACATGGCTACATGGTCAGTATTAGTTTCTGGATTAAATTTCGTAAAGTACGATCGAGAATTATTGAGAATACTTTCCGAAAGTCCCATTTATGCGATTCAATATGTAAGTCCAATAATTTTTCACTATGTCACAGCAGCAGTAATTACTGCTGCTGTGAGCAGCCAAATTGATATTTTAGATGTTTTCATTATTAGTACCATTCCAATTACTATTTTATATTTGTTGCAGAGATCACCATCATTGAGTAATTGGAATTTTATAATTGGGTTGCTTATCCTTTTTATTGGTGGACTTACAGGAAAAATTTTGATGACATTGTTCGCAATATAAATTTCAAATATCCCACAATGAAGCAAGTATGGTAGACAATGCCCATAATCAAGTTCGATCGCACCTTGCAGGATGCGTCCCGCCGATTACATTTCGTCAGGATTAATCCCAAGTGACCT
Organism: Tumidithrix helvetica PCC 7403; assembly: GCF_965232925.1. Classification (NCBI taxonomy): domain Bacteria; kingdom Bacillati; phylum Cyanobacteriota; class Cyanophyceae; order Pseudanabaenales; family Pseudanabaenaceae; genus Tumidithrix; species Tumidithrix helvetica. The sequence continues at coordinate 5,646 of NZ_CBDDRA010000018.1, read as the reverse complement.
AAGCCTTTCGGCGAGACGTTGGGCTTTTTGCTCGGCTTGTTTTTGTGCGAGTTCGGCTTGTTGTTTCGCTAGACGTTCTTGGAGCTTTTCATTGCGCTCGCGCTCGGCGATCGCCTCAGCCTCAATTCTTGCCTGTTGCTCAAACGAACGCTCCAATTCCGCCTGAAACCTCGCATGTTCCGCCTCAGCATAAGAACGCAAAACTTGATTAGAGATTGGGTCATAAAAGCGGAAACTTAGGTCTGGATACATATGCAACTCCAAACCTAGAACTTCACTATGTAAAGACAAAGTACCATCAGGCAAAGTTGAAACAGCAATCGCAACATACTTCCCATTCTCTAAACGCACTCCCTGTAAAGAAGTAGGCTTCAAATACTCACCTGATGGATCGTACTGAAAATACTCCTTCACTCCCAAAGCTCGATAAATTAATGGATTTTGTTCTCGGTCTTTTGTCACTGTTCCTTTAGAAGTAAGTTCTAAAACAAAATCAGGAACTTTTCCATCTTCTTTTCCGATTTTGTAACTCACTCTATCTTCATTACTCATACCAAATACCACAAAGATATCTGGTGCTATCCTTTTTTCCGTTAGCTCTTCTTGATAACGAATAAACAGGTTTCCAGACACGTAGACGTTCTGTTTCTTCTCAAACCACAACCTCAGAGCCTCGGTTGCATAACTTAAATTGCGCCGCTGTTTATCACCTTCGGGCATTGGCTCAAAGTCCTCATCAGGAAGTTCTATATTTGAAATTAGCTTGTGATTACCCGAGATTGTCATAACGGCACTCCAAGTCAGGTCAGAATTGTCTATAATTTAGCATATTTCATGCTGAGTACGAGGCAAATGGAAATGTTGTAGCAGCATTAGCGGTGATGGACGCTCGCTCTCAGTTGCCCCCAACATCCCCATGGGGATATAGAGATGAGAATCCAAAGACGATAATCGCTAAGCTCTGCGATCGCCAAACTTGGCATGACATCTCTCAAACCAGTTTTCGAGTATTTAGAAGGTGCATACAGCTACGACGAACTTCGCTTTATGGCTGCGATCGCGCGTATGAAATCTGGTGAGCAGAGTTAGGTAACTTTCGTTTGGTTATTATCGTTCAGTCAGTTCTAGTCTCCTAGCGTTTAGGTCGAGCGCGGCGAACAACTGGGCGAACCAAATAGCTCAGCCACTGTCGGCTTCGTTACCTTTCCCATAGCATTGCGAGGTAGTTCGGGCACGGTGAGAATTTGGGTGGGGACTTTATAGGGAGCCAATTGCGCTTTTGCCCAACTCCTGAAAGTTTCTAACGTCAAACTGCATTCGGGTTGTAATACTAGCGCCGCACAAACCCTTTCGCCCCACTCCAGATCGGCAATTCCCACCACCGCGCATTCCCGAATATCTGGATGCGATCGCAGGACTTCTTCAATTTCCAAAGCGGAAACCTTATAACCACCTGTTTTGATGATATCAACGCTCATGCGTCCCAGAATGCGATAGTTCCCATGCTCGACAATCGCAAAATCTCCAGTGCAGAACCAACCATCTTGAAAGGCTTTTGCCGTTGCTTCTGGATTTTGCCAATATTCTAGAAACACAGTGGAGCCTTTGACCTGAAGTTCTCCTGCCGTCCCCACCACCAGAGCACCAGACTCGTCCACCAATCGGACTTCCACATGGGGTAAGGGTTTTCCCACAGATCCCGCTTGCCTTTGCCCCTGTAAAGGATTCGATAATGCCATGCCAATTTCAGTCATGCCATAGCGTTCCAGCAAAAAATCACCGCTAATATCTTTCCACTTTTCTAGAATGCTTACAGGTAAAGCTGCTGAGCCAGAAACCATCAGGCGCATTTTGGCGCAACCTGCTGACAGTATTTCCTGTCGATCGCGATCGCTAGCTTCCCAAGCCGCAATCAGTTTGGCATAAATCGTCGGCACTGCCATAAATAGGGTGAGATCGCCTGCGGCAATTCGGTTCCAAACGGTTTCGGCATCAAACTTCTGCATCATGTGACATTCTGCCCCAGCCCATAGAGCGCAGGTGAGTACATTGACAATGCCGTGGATGTGATGCAGCGGTAACACTTGCAGGATGCGATCGCTCGATGTCCATGCCCAAGCCTCGATCAAACTGGTGACTTGCGCTTGAATATTTTGATGGGTGGTGACTACGCCCTTAGGTTTGCCCGTCGTACCACTGGTATAGAGAATTAATGCCCGTCGCGTTATCGCTATATCTGGAAAATCTGCATCAGTAAAACCTATATCTGGCGATATTTCTGTTGTAAGGATAAATCTGAGATTGCGGGCTGCCGAGATCGGACGCAGTAGGGGCTCAAAATTTGGATGGGCAACCACAATCGATGCGGCTGAGTTATCGATCGCGTACTCTAATTCTGGGCGAGGGTGAGAAACGCATAGAGGAACGGCGATCCCACCTGCCCGCCAAATCCCCCACTGCGTGGCGACATAGGTAAATTCAGGCGGGATCAGATAGGCAACCCTTTGCTCCTGTAAATCTTTTTGATCCTTCAAAAGAGTTGCAGCAATTTGCCCTGAAGAATGGAGCAGATCGCGAAAGCTAAAGGTTCCTTCTTTCGTAACAATAGCTACTTTTTCTTTATATGCTTGGGCGCGAACAATTAGCGGGAGACTCACGTTTCTTTACCAATTGAGGATGGATTTGGGCAGATCGCTAAAAGCATATAACATCCCACAGGAGATGTATGTATTGTTGGGCTTTGAAAGGAATTTTTAGGGCATAAGGTGATTTCTAAAACATACCTAGAGGGCGCTACATGCTACTGTCAAAACAATTGTAGGAATTGAGCCTTCCTGTCTGATGTCGTATTTTTAAAATAGGAAGAACCCTATGTATCGCTTTCAGATCGTTGCATTCACGCAGGCAGGTGATTCCATTGGTCTTGTCGGTTCTACCGCTGAGTTAGGGCAATGGGATGTTGCGAAGTGCATTCGCCTGCGTACCAGTGCCGATCGCTTTCCTTTATGGTGGACAGATACAGCCATCGATTTTCAAGAGACTTTAAATTTAGGCGATTGCCAAAAGGTTGAATATAAGTATGTACTTTTTGCCGCCGATGGTAGTGTAAGTTGGGAAGCATTGGGGCAAAATCGCTGGATCCCTTTGCATCCTAAAGATTGCTCTAGAACCTTGGTTGTGGACGATGGAGCCTATCGTTATTTACAGCCCTATCCGTTTGGATATATGGAAGACGCTATGGTTGATTCTGCGGTTGAATTGGTTCCTGCCCAACAATCTGAAGTCTTAAAAATTGCGGTTATTGGTAGTTCTGTGGCATGGGGACAAAAAGCTTGGCTGTTGAAAGGTTGGGCGGGATTGTTGGGAGAGGCTTTACAGCAAAAATTTGGGCATCAACTGGTCAATTTGTCGGAGGTCGGTGCGAATGTCAGTAGAACCATCGAACGTTTTTCGGGTGCGATCGCACCCAAAAAGCCAGATGTCGTAATTATTGCCCTATCTTTGGGTAATGAGGGGTTAGCCCATTGTCGTCCTCACGAACGGCGGGCAGCGCAACGGCGGTTTGAAAGTGGCTTGCAAAGGCTGGTCAGAATGACATGGGATTTGGGCGCTCGACCGATTTTGGGTAGCGTTTATCCCCACGGTGATTATGCTGCGGAACATTACTGGTTGCTCCAAGATACCCATGCTCGTATGCTCGAATGGGATGTGCCGATATTGAACTGGTTGCCTGCATTAGATAACGGTCAGGGGCGCTGGAAAGAGGGGATATCCTTTGACCCAGCACATCCGAATACTCTCGGTCATCGACTTATGTACGAAGCGATCGCTCTCGATTTATTCCAACGCGATCGCATCGAGTTAGCCAAAGAAAAATATCGCTTTCAACAGCAGGATGAAATTGCTGTTTACCTTGATGATGCGGGATTCTATATCTCTGCCTGTCTGGAAGAGAAATGTGTGAGAATATGCAACCGATCGCCCCACAGCTACACGATCGCACCCTACTGGGATGAGTTGCAAGCTGCCCTACAAGACAAAGCTGGTTTGGTATCGGGTATTTACATCGCTAAAAAGCCCCAGAAAGGAATACGCGCTTTCTTTGCTGTGGATGAGAATGGAGGGATTACTACAACGATTGAGGTTCCTTCGGGTGCTGACTTGGAATATAGCCATGCCTTTCATCTCTTTTCACCCCATAATTCGCAACTGTTGTTTTATGACGGGCATTTGGGGATTTTACAAGCGGACGAGCAACATCTCTGGATTATCAACGAATCCGATCATGATTACAATATCCATCCCATGTGGCAAGAGGTGCGTAGTGCCTTTAAATTAGTGTCAGAAGGCGTCTATGAAGATCCGCATCATCCCGATCTTCCTTTCCGCACGCTGATGGTGGGTAAAGAAGGGCTGGAAAGCCGAGTGAAGATTGCTTCCAGATCTGCGGTGTTATTCCAATATAAATGTAAATTGACGGATATCAGCCGCGTTGCGGTCTTACCATTGGGCGATCGCTGTGCCGTCCGCATGATGCTCTATAAAATGGAATACGATGGACCAGCCTTTCCCTTCGATCTGACCCGCACGAATGAAATCGGTGATGTTGCTGATGCGATCGCAAATCGCTTTTACGATATGTGGAATCCTAACCTTCTGCATTACAGTTCTGAAGCAGGTAGAATCTACCATGCTAAGTGGAAGGGACTCTCCTTTGCCCATGAGGTCGAGGACACCGACAACCCTCTGCATGACATGGCTCCAGTTCACGAACGGATGCGGGTGCGGTATTCAGCCCGTTCCGAACGATTTTGGTATGCCATTCGCCATAGCGATAAAATCCTTTTCGTGCGCACGGGGATTACCCATCGAGGCGGTGCGATCGATCTAGTCGAAAAGCTAGAAAACCATTGCCAAGGCAAGCCATTTCACCTCCTGCTTTTGTCTCCCCAACCTTCTGCCGAATTTTTAGGCATTCCCAACGTATTGCATTACGATGTGGAATTTAACCCCGATCGCATGTATGAAGATTTGGAATATTGGATGCACTGTACGAAGGTGATGCGCGAAATTCTGGAATCGCTGGGAGTTTCTAGCAAAAACCTCTTCTGGTGTCCGCCCAATCCTCCTAAAGAAAAAGAAGTAACAAAAGGGTAGAAATTTAGATGGGGCATTAATGCTGATAGCAGAAATCGCCTTGTTTGAGATCCTAGTGCTATGGGGGGTAATCTGGTCTAGATTTCGTCTTGTATTTATACAGATAATACATGTGTTATTAGTTTTGGCGATTTAGCATAGTGCATGCAAAGATTTTAAAAAGTTAGCGATTGAGTTCTGGCGCATATTGCGATCCTATTTGATACATGAGAGATTCTTTCCTTTGCATTGCGTGTAGGGGAAATTCATGAATTTCCCCTACACCTTCAAACAGTTGCGGAGATGAATCTCCCGATCGCGTTTTTTCTTACTAGTTTCTAGTGAAGTTAGCGTTGAGGAAGACAAAGTTGTCCGTAAACTCTGACTTTATACCAATTTAAATTATATTGGCAACAGATAGGGCTTCCAAAATGAAAGGATATCCAGTAATCGATGCTATAACTTGGGGAGTTAATTCTGCTAGAAGTTGGTCTACCTTTTCCCTAAGTT